>NZ_CBFHHE010000005.1:0-110027 GCF_965655635.1 Nereida sp. | reverse complement strand
ATTGCAAACGGAGTATCTCTTGACCGATCTACGTACCAAATACCTTAGCCTGATCGCGGAGGCGCAGGACGCTGCGGTTCTCGAAGATTTGCGTGTGCAAGCAGTTGGCAAAAGAGGCGAAATCAGCCTCCAAATGCGTGAATTGGGTAAAATGACACCGGAGCAGCGACAAGAAGCTGGTCCGATGTTGAACGCACTGAAAAACGAAATCAACTCTGCGCTGGCTGCCAAAAAAGAAGCGCTTGAAGATGCTGTTCTTAATGAACGGTTGCGTACCGAGTGGCTTGATGTGACGTTGCCGTCACGCGGACGACCCGCGGGCACTTTGCACCCGATCAGTCAGGTCTGGGAAGAAGTCACTGCCATCTTTGCCGACATGGGCTTTTCCGTAGCAGAAGGCCCCCAGATCGAGAGCGATTGGTACAACTTTGATGCGCTCAACATCCCGGGCCACCACCCTGCGCGCGCCGAGATGGACACTTTTTATACCCACCGTGCCGAAGGCGATGATCGCCCGCCGCACGTGCTGCGTACCCACACCAGCCCGGTACAAATCCGTAGCATGGAAGCAAATGGCGCACCGATCCGCGCAATTTGCCCGGGCCGTGTTTACCGAGCTGATTATGACCAAACTCATACGCCTATGTTCCACCAAGTCGAAGGTTTGGCGCTGGATAAGAACATCTCAATGGCCAACTTAAAATGGGTGCTTGAAGAGTTTGTGAAGGCATTCTTTGAGGTCGACGATGTCGAGCTTAGGTTCCGCGCGTCCCACTTTCCGTTCACAGAGCCATCCGCAGAAGTGGACATTCGCTGCTCGTGGGAGGGCGGTACGCTTAAAGTGGGTGAGGGGGATGATTGGCTCGAAATCCTTGGTTCAGGCATGGTGCATCCCAAAGTAATTGCTGCGGGTGGCATCGATCCGGATGTGTACCAAGGTTTTGCGTTTGGTGTTGGTATCGACCGCATCGCGATGCTGAAATACGGCATTCCCGACCTGCGTGCGTTCTTTGACAGTGATCTGCGTTGGTTGCGTCATTACGGGTTTGCATCGCTCGATCAACCAAATCTTGCAGGAGGGCTGACACGATGAAATTCACTCTGTCATGGCTGAAATCGCACCTTCAAACCGATGCGTCTGTTGACGAGATTGCAGATGCACTGACCGACCTTGGTCTTGAGGTTGAGGGCATTGAAAACCCGATCGAAAAGCTCCGCCCGTTTACCATTGGCTACGTTAACTCTGCGGTGAAGCACCCTGATGCAGACAAACTGCGTGTGTGTCAGGTGCAAACTGATGAGGGTGAAAAGCAGATCATTTGCGGTGCGCCAAATGCGCGCGAAGGCATTACCGTAGTTGTAGCCAAGCCCGGCGTTTACGTGCCTGGCATTGATACCACTATCGGCGTTGGCAAAATCCGTGGCATCGAAAGCTTCGGCATGATGGCGTCAGAGCGTGAGATGGAACTGTCCGACGAGCACGATGGTATCATCGAGTTACCATCCGGTGAAATTGGCCAGAGTTTCGCGGATTATCTTGCTGAGCATGATCCAGCCAAAGTGGATCCGGTCATCGAAATTGCGATCACACCAAACCGTCCTGACGCATTGGGCGTACGCGGTATTGCGCGTGATTTGGCGGCGCGCGGTCTTGGAACGTTGACGGCTCGCGATGTCACTGCCGTTGCCGCAAATGGTGCAAGCGCGATTGGTGTTAGTATCGATGAGGATACGCTGGATGGGTGTCCCGTATTCTGTGGTCGCTTAATCAAAGGCGTCAAAAATGGTCCGTCCCCGCAATGGCTGCAAGATCAGTTACGTGCGATTGGCCTGCGCCCGATCAGTTTCTTGGTCGATGTGACCAACTGGTTTACGTATGATCTGAACCGCCCGCTGCACGTTTTTGATGCTGATAAAGTTGCGGGAAATCTGCGGGTCCACCGCGCTGTAGGCGGTGAAGAAATCGTTGCTCTTGATGATAAGACCTACACGCTTTCCGCTAGTCAAATGGCAATTTCCGATGACAACGGTGTGCAAAGCATCGCCGGTATCATGGGCGGGCTTGAGACAGGCTGTACAGATGAAACCGTTAGCGTCTTTGTTGAAAGCGCTTATTGGAACCCTGTACAAATCGCTTACGCAGGCCGTGCGCTTAAAATCAATTCTGATGCGCGCTACCGGTTTGAGCGCGGCATTGATCCTGCCTTTACGCCTGAAGGTCTTGAGCATGCTGTACGCATGATCGTTGATCATGCAGGTGGTGACGCGAGCGAAGTTGTAACCGCCGGTGCTGTACCTGATACTGCGCGTGCCTATAAGCTGGACACTGACCGTGTGGTGTCTCTCGTTGGGATGGAAATTCCAGCGCAGACACAGCGTCAAACCCTAACTGATCTGGGATTTGTGTTAGACGGTGACCAAGCTAACGTGCCGTCATGGCGTCCTGATGTTCAGGGCGAGGCGGATTTGGTTGAGGAAGTTGCGCGGATTGCGTCGTTGACAAAGCTTGTCGGCAAGCCGCTTCCACGTATTGCTGGCATTTCAAAGCCTGTACTTACGCCGATGCAAAAGCGTCTGACAACGGCGCGCCGCACAACCGCCGCGTTGGGGTATAACGAGGCTGTCACCTACAGCTTTATCGACCAAAAGGCGGCTGAGCTTTTTGGCGGTGGTACTGATGCGACAATGCTTGCAAACCCCATTAGCTCTGAAATGAGCCATATGCGTCCTAACTTGCTGCCTGGTCTTCTGCAGGCTGCAGCCCGCAACCAAGCGCGTGGATTTATGGACGTAAGCCTTTTTGAGGCGGGACCTGCATGGCACGGTGGTGAGCCGGGTGAGCAGCACGATCAGGTGGCAGGTATTCTTGTCGGGCGAACAGGTCCAAAGGATGTCCACGGTGAAATGCGCCCCGTAGATGTTTACGACATAAAAGCGGATATAGAGGCGGTTCTGGCCTCCATGGGGGCTCCGGCCAAAGTGCAAATCCTGCGCGGTGGCTCTGACTGGTGGCACCCTGGGCGGCATGGCCAAATCTGTCTTGGTCCAAAGAAAGTGCTCGGCGTTTTCGGTGAGCTACACCCTAAAATTCTGGCGGCGATGGGCATTAAAGGTCCCGCGATGGCCTTCACAATTTTCCCCGCTGAAATCCCGCTTCCGCGTAAATCATCTGCCACGCGCCCTGCTTTGAAGGCGACAGATTTACAGGCTGTTGAACGCGATTTCGCGTTTGTTGTGGATGCGGATGTTGAGGCGTTGACCTTGGTAAATGCAGCTGTGGGTGCTGATAAAGCACTTATTTCCGAAGTACGCGTCTTTGACGAGTTTATCGGCGGCAGCCTTGGTGAAGGGCGTAAAAGCCTTGCGATTACTGTCCGCTTACAGCCGAGCGATGCCACGTTGACTGAAAAAGATATTGAGGCCGTAGGCGCCAAAATTATCGAAAAAGTTAACAAAGCAACAGGTGGTGAGCTGCGCGGTTAAGACTGCTTTGCTGAGACATTATAAGGCCGCTCTGAACGATATCAGAGCGGCCTTTTTTGTTTGTAAGAACTCACGTTTACGCAGGCTCGCGTGGCGGAGCAATGAGGCCGCGCTGAACCGCGTCACGGGCCAGAAAGCGATCCAGATATGCTGAAACATTCTTGAAGCCATCAAAACCTAGCAGTTCTTTGGTGCCGTAGAAATCAAGTGCCCGAAGCCAAGGCGCAATCGCCATATCGGCAATTGAGTACTCACCAGTTACCCAATCGCGTCCTTCAAGATGCCCGTTTAAGACAGTTAACAATCGCTTACTTTCATCTAGGTAGCGTTGCTTGGGGCGTGGGTCTTCAATCTCAGACCCAGCGAATTTATGGAAAAAACCCATCTGCCCAAACATCGGACCAAGGCCACCCATTTGCCACATGAGCCAAGTCATCACTTCAGCCCGCTCAGCGGGGTTAGTTCCGATGAACTGTCCCGTCTTATCCGCAAGGTATACCAAGATTGCACCGCTTTCGAACATTCCAATCGGGCCATCAGGGGCAGTTGGGTCGATAATGGCTGGAATTTTGTTATTAGGATTCAGGGACAAAAACTCGGGACTGCGCACATCCGCATCGGCCAAAGTCACTGTGTGTGCCTCGTATGGGATGCCCATTTCTTCCAGCGCGATCGACACTTTAACGCCGTTTGGTGTTGGAAACGAATAAAACTACAGCACACTTGGGTCTTTGGCGGGCCATTTCTCATTAATCTTGAAATCATCTGGAAACGTCATGGCGTGATCCTTTCATCGCGTTAACCTGTTTTGAACATAGGCGCTAAGTCTGCGGAAAAAAGGAATAGTATTGTGTTCATCATGCGTTAACAATGTGCGTAGGCGCGCCAAGTAGTCATTGCGGCGTTTGTATAAGTAACGAGGGAACTAAAATATGTTAAAAGAATTCAAAGACTTAATCGCGAAGGGCAACGTCATGGACATGGCTGTAGGCATCATCATTGGTGCAGCCTTTACGGCCATTGTTGGCAGCCTTGTGTCAGATTTGATCAACCCGATCATCAGCCTGTTCATGGGCGGCGTTGATTTCAGCGGCATGTACGCGTTGCTTGGCGAGGGCGAGTACACGTCGATGGCTGAGGCGGAAGAGGCCGGTGCGGCAGTCTTCGCTTACGGCCGTTTCATCATGGCGATCATCAATTTCCTGATCATTGCTTTTGTCGTGTTCATGCTGGTTAAATCTGTAAACGCGACGAAAAAGAAAGAGGCACCAGCAGCACCTCCTGCGCCCAAAGGGCCGACCCAAGAAGAGTTGCTGATGGAAATTCGTGACGCGTTACAAAAGTAAACTTATTACGCGCAATCGTGTAGAATGGGGAGGGCCCGCCGGCTTATTGGCGGGCCTTTCGTTTACTTCAGGATGACGGATGTTGACGTGACATCAATGCCAAGGGCCTTACCCACAGCGAAATAGGTTAGCTTGCCGTCATGTACATTTAGTCCGTTTGCAAGGTGCGGATCATCAATGCAGGCCTGCTTCCATCCCTTGTCCGCAAGGGCCAGCATGAAAGGCATCGTCGCGTTACCAAGGGCAATGGTCGACGTGCGCGCAACAGCGCCCGGCATGTTCGCAACGCAATAGTGCATGATCCCGTCCATATCATAGATCGGGTCTTGGTGAGTGGTGGCTTTGGATGTTTCAAAGCATCCGCCTTGGTCAATGGCCACATCCACAAGGGCCGCGCCGGGCTTCATTTCAGAAAGCTGCGCACGGCTGACCAGTTTGGGAGCAGCCGCACCGGGAATTAAGACTGCACCGATGACCATGTCCGCTTGTTGTACCAATTCTGCCGTGTTGCCGGCACTGGCATAGCCGTTTTTGAAGCTGCCGCCAAAGACGTCATCCAAATAGCGCAAACGAGGCAGAGAGCGGTCCAGAACGGTTACATCTGCGCCCATTCCTGCGGCGATTTTTGCCGCATGTGTGCCGACTACACCGCCGCCGATGACAACTACTTTTGCAGGACCAACGCCGGGTACGCCGCCCATAAGCACACCGCGTCCGCCGTTTGCTTTTTGCAGCGTCCACGCGCCTACTTGCGGGGCCAAGCGGCCTGCGACTTCGGACATCGGGGCCAGCAAAGGAAGACCGCCACGGTCATCTGTCACCGTTTCGTACGCGATGCAGGTCGCGCCGGATGCCAGCAAATCTTTGGTCTGCTCTGGATCGGGAGCAAGGTGCAAGTAGGTGAACAGCAACTGCCCTTCACGCAGCATTTTGCGCTCTGCGGCTTGGGGCTCTTTCACTTTCACGATCATGTCGGCGGTGGCAAAAATCTCTGCGGCTGTGTCCAGCATGGTAGCACCAGCCGCTTCGTAATCGCTGTCGGCAAAGCCTGCATCAAGGCCCGCGCCTTTTTCGATGACAACGCTATGACCGCGTAAAACCGCTTCGGCGGCCGCATTAGGGGTCATTCCAACGCGGAACTCTTGTGGCTTAATTTCTTTTGGACATCCCAGTTTCATGATGTTCCCTCCTGTTAGTAATCTGAAGGGACGTTCGCCTAGAATACGCGCATTTTCTCACTTAATTGACTGGTTGATGTGGCGCTTAGTGCAAGAATATTCTACTTATTTCGAATTACTGCGGAGGATATTCGAATTGACGCCACTTGATGACACCGATTGCCGTATTCTCAAGGTGCTACAGAAGTCTGGGCGCATGTCCAACGCCGAATTGTCTGATGCAGTGAACCTGTCAGCATCTGCGTGCCATAGGCGTGTGCAACGCTTAGAGAATGACGGCTTTATTCGCAATTACGTAGCGATGGTGGATCCCCGCAAAATCGGGTTGCCGACGACTGTGTTCGTCGAGATTACCCTGTCGACCCAAGCGGATGAGGTGCTTGATGCCTTTGAAAAAGCTGTGGCGCGTATTCCAAATGTTCTTGAGTGTCACTTGATGGCTGGTAGCGCGGATTACCTGCTTAAGGTCGTGGCGTCTGATACAGATGATTTCGCAGCCATTCACCGCCGCTACCTTGCGCGTTTGCCGGGTGTGCAAACCATGCAATCAAGCTTTGCGCTACGCACAGTTTTTAAAACAACAGCACTTCCCGTTTAATCTGTTTGCGCAATAAGAACCGTGGTCCTTTCGGGCTGCTCCATACCGCACACCATAGCAATTAGCCAAAATAAAACCCCCGCAAATTGCTTTGCGAGGGCTTAATTCTTTTGCGTTGCGTGTTGAGCAGCTCTTAGAGCATACCTTCGCGCTGTGCTTTCTTACGTGCTAATTTACGGGCACGACGGATAGCTTCATCATTCTCGCGCGCTTTTTTCACGGAAGGTTTTTCGAAATGTTGCTTGAGCTTCATTTCACGAAAAACACCTTCACGCTGGAGCTTTTTTTTCAGAGCTCGAAGGGCCTGTTCAACATTGTTGTCGCGAACACTAACCTGCATGTGGTTTTCACCACCTTTCTAGTTTGAAGTTGCATGGAATTGCAGGAAGTGGCCGTATAGCAACCGGCGCCCTATGTGTCTAGTATACCCCCATTGATAAGGAGAAGCCTGATGCCTGCCGCGCCCTATGACATTGCAAAGCAAGAACTTCTTGAAGCTGCATTGATGCATGTTGCTTTTGATGGGTGGTCCGATGCCACTTTCAAAGCGGCTGTGCGCGATTCGGGCATGGATATTGGTTTGGCCAAGTCTGTTTGCCCACGCGGGGCTATTGATCTGGCGATTGCGTTTCACAAACGCGGTGACGAAGCGATGATCGCAGCCGTCAAAGCAGCAGATCTGAGTGAGATGAAGTTCCGCCAGAAAGTCGCGTTTGCGCTGCGTACCCGCTTTGAATTGATTACTGATAAAGAGGCGGTACAGCGGGGCACGACCCTTTTTGCGCTGCCACATCTGGCTGCGGATGGTGCCAAGTTGATCTTGGGTACTGCAGATGCGATTTGGACTGTTTTGGGTGATACCTCTGAGGATGTAAATTGGTATACAAAGCGGGCGACCTTGTCCGGCGTTTATGCCTCGACAGTGTTGTATTGGCTGGGTGATGACAGCACCGAGGCGCAGGCCACTTGGGATTTTATCGATCGTCGCATTGAGAACGTGATGCAGTTTGAAAAAGTCAAAGCGCACGTGAATTCAAACCCTGCTTTATCCAAACTCATGGCGGGGCCGAATTGGTTGATGAGCCAAATCAAAGCGCCAACACAATTCGCCCCGCCTTCCGATTTACCGGGCATGTGGCGCGGTGATCAAAGCTAAGCTGCAGACAGAACGAATGGATCCGCGGATGATGAAGGCAGTTGAGATTACCCAAGCGGGTGGCCCAGAGGTGTTGCAGCTATGCGAGCGTCCTGTGCCGCGCGCTGGGCACGGTGAGGTGGTGATTAAAGTCGCCTATGCAGGGGTAAATCGGCCTGATGCGCTTCAGCGTGCGGGGTCTTATGCGCCACCTAAAGGTGCCAGCGATTTGCTGGGTCTTGAAGCGTCCGGCGAAGTTGTTGAGGTCGGTGCCGGTGTTGTGTGGCCCGCCGTTGGTGAGATGGTCTGTGCGTTGTTGCCAGGTGGTGGCTATGCGGAATTTGTGGCGACACCCGCGGCGCACTGCTTGCCTGTTCCTGCCGGCACTGAGCTAGTGCAGGCGGCCTGTCTGCCCGAAAACTACTTTACCGTTTGGTCCAATATGTTCATGCGTGGCAGGCTTAAGGGGGGTGAGCGGGTGCTTATTCATGGTGGGTCAAGTGGCATTGGCACGACGGCCATTCAGCTTGCCAACGCAGCGGGCGCGCGGGTTTTTGCAACCGCTGGAACTGCGGAGAAATGCGCCGTGTGCGAAGATCTTGGGGCTGAGCGGGCGATTAATTACCGCGACGAAGACTTTGTGGCCATCCTTAAAGAAAACGGTCGCGCCAATATGATCCTTGATATGGTTGGTGGTGATTACATCCCGCGCAATATTAGTGCCTTGGCAGATGATGGGCGGCTTATACAGATTGCCTTTTTGCAGGGCCCAAAAGTGGCTCTGAACTTTGCTCACGTCATGATGCGGCGGCTGTCGATCACGGGATCAACTCTGCGCCCGCAGTCTGATTTGGCTAAGGCACAGATCGCAACAGAGTTGCGTGATACGGTGTGGCCCATGCTTGAAGCAGGCCGTGTCAAAGTGGTGATGGATAGTGAGTTTGAACTTGCAGATGCAGCCAAGGCGCACGCACGCATGGAAAGTAGCGAACACATTGGTAAAATCGTTCTGAAAGTAAGTGGCTAGGCCAGCCTTTTGGGTGGGCAGTTCCCAAGTGCTTGTGTCGTGCTGGAAATAGTTTAACGGATTGGGTTCCAAAGGGCATCGTCCAAAGTACAATCACGCCGCACGTCTACACCGCACCTGACCGGCGTCAGGCCATCTTTTGACAGGCAAACGCGCACTTCTTGGACGCGCGCAGATTTGCAGGTGACTGTGATCATGTCGCGTTGCAGCCTTGAGTTTGCCCTTATGAAAGCTTCTTCGATCACCTGTGCGGGGACCTCAACAGCGCGGTCTAGTTTTCGGAACACTTCGGGCCGGTTGATGTGCCCGTAGGCTGCGCGGGCGGTGCCAAAATAGCGCGCCGCAGACAGCCCTGAACAGGCGCCGTGTTTCTTCCATTGATGCCAAGCAGAACCCGCTGTGCCCATGATATCTGCCATCCCAGCAGTTTGCGCGCGCGATGCAGCACGCGCCGGGGTGGGGCAGTAAGACGGCCAACCTTTGTTGTACTGGGGCCAGAGCCCGTGCAGAACCCACCCAAAATTTGCGTCATCTGCGCATTGCTCTGAGCCTCGCGCGTCACCCTCAAGCGCGCACCATGTAGGTGACCATGACAGGGCCAGCACGTAGTAATCAAAATCACCTGATTTCTCGCCCGCCGCTTGGGCGATTGAGCTTGATATCAGTAGAGCAAATAACCAACGCATGTTTACACTTCCCAAACCGTACTGGTGTCCTTATACGATCATGCAAGTTCCCCGACAATGTGAACCCGCCCGAACGAGGGCAGACCGATTTAAGGTCGCGGGGAAGGCACGTTTAATGAAAGGAGACATCTTATGTCTGGCAAACCGATTATGGCAAAAGCAACAGCTGTTTGGCTGTGTGACAACACCACGATGACCTTCAAGCAGATCGCAGATTTCTGTGGCCTGCATGAGTTGGAAGTCCATGGTATTGCTGATGGGGATGTTGCGGCTGGCGTGAAGGGGTTTGACCCCGTCGCCAACAACCAGCTGACAGCCGAAGAGATTGAAGCGGCGGAAAAGAACCCGCTACACTCGCTCAAGCTGAAGTTCTACCAAGCTGCCGTGGGTGAAGAAAAGCGCCGTGGTCCGCGCTATACTCCACTGTCCAAGCGTCAGGACCGTCCTGCGTCTATCTACTGGTTGGTTAAGTTCCACCCAGAGCTGTCTGATGGTCAGATCGGCAAACTGGTCGGTACAACCAAGCCAACAATCCAAGCGATCCGTGAGCGCACCCACTGGAACATCCAAAACATTCAGCCGATTGACCCGGTCGCGCTTGGTCTGTGTAAGCAGTCTGAATTGGACACAGCTGTTCAAAAGGCAAACGCGAAAAAGACCAAAGAAGGCGGTGTTATGTCTGATGATGAGCGCCGTAAGTTGGTAAGCACCGAGCAGTCTTTGGGTGTCGAAGAACCCAAGATGCCAAGCTCTATTGCTGGTCTTGAGGCCTTCACGCTTGGTGATAGCACACCTGAGCCTGAAGAAGCAGAGCCACAGTATGACGCAGAGAGCTTGTTTAAGTCACCAGCACCTGACGTGGAAGCTGATGAGGATGACAACGCGTAAGAAATACTGAACGGCGGCGCCTTGAGGAAAGGCGCCGCCGTTTTTCATTTGTGTCTGCCGTAGGGGTTTAGAAAGATTTGCGGGCGTTGAGCGCCGCGCTGATAGTACCGTCATCCAGATAGTCCAACTCACCGCCAATCGGGACGCCTTGGGCCAATGAAGTGACCTCAAGATCAGGCAATTGATCAGCGATATAATGCGCCGTTGTTTGCCCGTCGATCGTGGCGTTAAGGGCCAGAATGACTTCGTTGATTTCTTCGGTTCGGATACGGCCAAGCAAGCGTGGGATGCGCAACTCATCGGGCCCAATGGCGTCAAGCGCGTTGAGTGTGCCGCCCAACACGTGATAGCGGCCTTTGAAAACCCGCGAGCGTTCCATGGCCCACAAGTCTGCCACGTCCTCTACCACACAAATCTGGCCGTTTGCGCGTTTTTCACTTTCGCAAATCTCACACAGATCCGTCGTCCCGACGTTTCCGCAATTCAGACATTCTCGTGCAGTTGCAGCGACCGTTTGCATGACATCCGCCAGCGGGCTGAGCAGCAGTGACTTTTTTTTGATCATATGCAGCACAGCACGGCGCGCAGAGCGCGGGCCCAACCCCGGAAGTTTGGCCATCATATCGATGAGTGTTTCAAGATCCGTGGAGTGAGCCATAGCGGTTTTTAGAACGGCAGCTTCATATCAGCGGGAAGGCCAAGGCCTTCTGTCAGCTTGCCCATTTCTTCTTGGGACTTCTGCGCGGCCTTTGCCTGTGCGTCTTTGATGGCGGCAAGGATCAGGTCCTCAACCACTTCTTTTTCATCCGGGTGAAAGATGGATGGATCAATGTCGAGGCCTGTCAAAATGCCTTTGGCAGTTGCTGTTGCTTTGACCAAACCCGCCCCGCTTTCCCCGGTCACAGTGACGTTCTCAAGGTCGTCTTGCATCTCGGCCATTTTGGATTGCATATCTTTGGCGGCCTTCATCATTTTGGCCATATCGCCCATGCCTTTGAACATCTTTATTTCTCCGTGGTTGGGGGCGTTTTGGCCCCACGTGTTGTGTAAAGGATCGTCGCGACACATAGCGCAATGACCGTGGTGATAAAAAGAGAAGAGCTGCCGATGCAGCCTTCCGCCATGGCTTGTAGCGTTAATGGTGCGGGCGTGCCGAGCGTGAGCGTCGACATCCAAGCAGTCCATGCCAATACAACGATCAGTGCGCCCCATTGATGACGCAACCTGATCACAAATGCTGTCGCCACAAGTAAGATAAGCGAAGGGGGCGTGGACATAAGGGCTACCAATTCATCCACTGCTGTAGCCGTGGTGCCGTCTTCCCAGGTGGGTCGCAAACTGCCGCACACGCTGGTCTGCGCGTAAGCGGCCAGAGGTGTTGTCCCGAGTAAGATTGCAGTGCTGATCAGTCCTCGTCGAAGGGGTCCCATTCGTCCTCAACTTCTGCCAGTGCTTCACCGGCGACGGTGGTTTCGAGATCTTTCATGGTTTTGATGTTAACGATTTTCGCGTCTGGGAATGCATCAAAAACCGCTTGGACAAGCGGGTGCGCCGAGGCTTCTGCTTTCAGCGCAAGGTCCGCAGCGTCACGCTTTTCAGCGATTGTTTCCGTGCCGCCCTCTGCCTCGATTGAGATGGCCCATCTGTTGCCGGTCCACGCCTGCAGACGGCTGCCGAGTTTTTGGGCCAGATCCGCGGGTGCATTCGGGGTCGGCGCAAAGGTGATACGCCCTGGTTGATATGAGATCAGGCGCACGCCATTTTCCACATCCACGAGCAACTTAACATCGCGGTGGGTCCGGATCAGCTCAACCACGGTTTCAAACGTCGCAAACCGTGCAAGACCTTGATCCACGGCCAATGCTGTTGCGCCTTCGGTGTTGCCGCCCATTTGTGTGGCCGAGGATGTTCTGTGGCTAACAGCTGACGTGCTTGCTCCACCCGACATATGCACACCGCCGCCAGCTGGTCCGTTGCCGCCGCTTTGGGGGGCTGCGGGTGGGGGCGTCATATCTTTTAGTTTGCGTACCAAGTCATCCGGCGCCGGGAGGTCCGCCACGTGTGTCAGGCGAATGATTGCCATTTCTGCCGCCATCATTGCGTTCGGCGCCTGCGAGACTTCTTCGATTGCTTTAAGCAGCATCTGCCACATACGCGTAAGCACCCGCATCGGTAGGGCCGCTGCCATTGCTTGGCCGCGCGCACGCTCATCTGGGCCGATTGTGGGGTCCTCTGCAGCGTCTGGTGTGATCTTAACAACGCTCGTCCAGTGGGTGATTTCCGCCAAATCGCGCAAAACCGCCATGGGGTCTGCGCCGTCTGCGTATTGTGACGATATTTCTGACAAGGCACCTGCCGCGTCACCTTTGAGGATCATGTCAATCAAGTCCAAAACGCGGCCACGGTCTGCAAGGCCAAGCATGGCGCGTACCTGATCGGCGGTGGTTTCGCCTGCTCCGTGGCTGATTGCTTGGTCCAATAGTGATGTGGCGTCCCGCGCAGAGCCTTCAGCCGCCCGGGTAATCAGGGCTAGCGCATCATCGGTAATTTCAGCGCCTTCGCCGGTGGCGATTTTGCGCAGCAGGGCAATTTGCACTTCGGGCTCAATGCGGCGCAGGTCAAATCGCTGGCATCGTGACAACACCGTGACGGGGACTTTGCGGATTTCTGTTGTGGCAAAGATAAATTTGACATGTGCAGGCGGTTCTTCGAGCGTTTTCAGCAGGGCGTTGAACGCCGAGGTGCTAAGCATGTGCACCTCATCGATGATATATATTTTGTAGCGCGCAGAGGCGGCGCGGTAGGCGACAGATTCGATGATTTCACGGATGTCATTGACGCCAGTACGTGAGGCGGCGTCCATCTCCATGACGTCAACGTGGCGGCCTTCCATGATCGCCGTGCAGTGCTCGCAAACGCCGCATGGCTCAGTCGTGGGGCCACTGGTGCCATCAGTGCCGATGCAGTTCATGCCCTTGGCGATAATCCGTGCGGTGGTGGTTTTACCCGTGCCGCGAATACCCGTCATCACGAAGGCCTGTGCGATCCTGTTGGCCTCAAACGCGTTTTTGAGCGTGCGAACCATCGCGTCTTGGCCAACAAGGTCGGCAAAGGTTTCGGGGCGGTATTTACGCGCAAGCACCTGATAGGCGGGTTTGTCAGTCATCAAAGCCTCATGGATAGACTGTTTCAGACTAGTGGTGTGGGCTGGCAACGTCCACAGGGGAATCCGCATCATTTGGCCTAAGCCATTAGGGATCAATTCGCAGTGTAAAGAAGATAAGGTGAGAGGTTGGACATCGACCCAAGTGGGGCTCGTTGTGGCTGCTTCCTTCCGGACCTGACCAGGTTGGCGAGGCACTTGCCCGCGCCAACCTCTCAAGGCCGATATAGGGGGCAGGGCGATTTTGTGCAAGTGGTGCTTAGAACATCATCTCAAGAGTGGTGAGCTGGGGGTGTGTTTCGCTTTGGCAGGCCGCGGGAGGGATGTTCGCGGGCAAGGGCGTGTCACATGGTGCGTTGAACGTGGCGGTTGATCCCTTACCGGATTCTAAATGCCACGCCTCGGGCCGCAGAGCACCGTGTGATGCTTGGGTAGGTGTGGTGTGTGCTAGGTATGACTCTAGCGTTTGTCTCAGCGACATCTCAGGTCCTTCACAAACTGTTCCTGAGATTTTGCCTGTCTGGACGCGGTAGTCATCGGTTGCCACCAAAAGCGGCGTATCATTTGCAAGCGTGATGCCTTGGATTTTTGAGCGGGCTCACACGATTGGTCGCATCTGGTGCGGCATCAAGGTGAATTTGGTAGGTCGCGCCGTGAACAATGTTGGCCGTGAACCGTGGAACGTCTGTGTTGAATAGCTGGCTTTGCATAGTCAGATCGCCGTAAATACGCGCGCCTTTTCGCAAATCATCGCGCAGGGCTTGCGCAGTTGTCTGCACTAATTGAACGCTGCTTTGGAGCGGATAAGCGGTGATCAGATCACGCCTGCGCAAAGTGCCTGCCGCGATACGGGTGTAGTTCAGCGCGTTCGTACGACCGCCGGTTCGTAGCATTGGCACTGTTGTCAAAACTGGAAAACCTTTGCCAAAGGGTGCCGCAGCAGCGACCAACGCATCTCCCAACAGATTGCTAAGCGGTGTGGGCATGGTCAGCGCGAGGGCGCTGTTAAAGCCGATCTCGCTCTGTCCGATGGGTTCATCCAGCCAGTCTTGGGCCTGTTGTCGCGCACTGTGTAGTGCAGGCGTTGTAAGTTTTTGGGGCTGCGCCGCTGCAGGTAGGGCCATGGCCCTCGTGCTACTCACCTGCCAGCGCTTTCCGTCATGGGTTAATTCGAGAGCCAGTTTACCAAGTTCCGCACCGTGGGCGGAAGGTAGTACCGCGGGAATTTTGGCGTTTGCGTCTGTTTTGAACGACATATGGGTGTGGCCCAAAATGACAGCATCAAGAGCGTTCATCGATAGCACTTCCATAGTCGTTTCGTTCTTGTTGACGTGTGAGTCGTCGGGCCGAACGCAGAGTGTGTCATCTGCGGTGATACCAATATGTGCAAGACATAACACCACATCTGCACCGACGGCACGCAGTTCTGCGCAACTTTGACTTAACGCTGGAATAATGGGCTTGAACTGCACTGTATCTGGTAGGCGCGCGGCGTTCCATTGGGCGGTTTCCGGGGGGCAAACCCCCGTGATGCCGATGCGCAGTTCCTTGGTCGTACCGCTCGGCAATGTCACATCGCGCTTAAGGATTGTCCAAGGCACAACATGATCAACACCGGCAATATTGCATGAGACGACCGGCTGCGTTGCCTCACCGATACGCTGGCTTAGCGCGGTCATGCCGTAGTCAAATTCGTGGTTGCCAAGGGTGATCGCATCATATTTCAGTTCGGCAAAAGCGGCTATGACAGGATGCTCGGCACGCAAGCCTTCGGGCGTAGCGCACCAATCCATCACATCACTGCCCTGCAATGCATCGCCATTATCAAGCAATAAAACTTGATCGCCCGACACTGCTGCTTTTGCCCGCTCGTCTGCAATTACCGATGACAGGTTTGCTAAGCTGCCTTGCGCGCTATCCTTTGGCGTGAGGGCGCCGTGCAAGTCGGATGTTGCGAGGACAACAAGCGTTGTCGAATTTGAGGCTCTGGCGCTCACGATGGCTAATCATTAGCAATGTGTGAAGACTAACATGGTGTCAGGGTAGGCCAGTCCGAGGGATGACGTAACCTACTATTTTTGGGGAGGGCAGGCGATGCGCCATGCTGAGACAGTGACATTTGGCGGTGGTGGGCTTGAAAGGCGCGCAGAATTACGCCGCAACGCCGAGGTGCTTTCCAAGGCGTTTCAGCAAACAAACAATGTGCTTTTGATCTGGCGGGGAAAACCGCTTTTGGGGCCTGAAGGCGTTGCTTGGGTAAGTGGTGAGCATCCATTACTCGCGTTGCAAAGCGAAGCGCCGGTTTTTCTTGGGCAAGGTGCTGATGGTGAGATGCTGTTTGCTGCTGATGTTTCGGGGTGGGAGCCGGAGGATGCGGATTTGAGCACGCTCAACCAGTTCGTTGACCCGTCAGAACAAGTCCCGCCCAACGCACCAGAGGGGGCTGCATTTTGCGAGTTGCGTGGTGCGATGTTGCGGCTATCACCACTGGATGCTGAGATTACGGCAACTACGCGGGCAGTATTTACGTGGCACGCGTCCCATCAGTTTTGCGCCAAATGTGGGCATGCATCGGTGATGGCTTCGGGCGGCTGGCAGCGTAATTGTGACCCTTGCAAAGCGCATCATTTTCCGCGCACCGATCCGGTAGTCATTATGTTGATCACGCGTGGTAACTTGGTACTGCTTGGCCGCTCACCCCATTGGCCTGAGCGAATGTATTCATTGTTGGCGGGTTTTGTTGAACCCGGTGAAACCCTGGAGGCGGCTGTGCGCCGTGAGGTCTTTGAGGAATCTGGGGTTCGCGTTGGTGAGGTTGAGTATTTGGCGTCCCAGCCTTGGCCCTTTCCTGCGTCTTTAATGTTTGGCGTACATGGCAAAGCAACTAGCACAGACATAACGATTGATCCCCTTGAGATTGAAGCCGCACGTTGGGTTACCCGTGAAGAGCTGGCCGAGGTCTTTGCGGGTCGTCACGCTGATATTGATCCGGCTCGAAAAGGGGCAATTGCGCACTTTTTGCTGGAGAATTGGCTGGCGGATACATTAGACTGAGTGCACGAATTGTTAATCAGGCGGTGGCACAAAACACGGCCTGATGATGCTTAAAGAGTAAGGTTTTCGGTGATGTTGAGCACACAAGAAGATATATCTGCTCCCACGTCTTTTGTATTTGCGCGGCTTACGGATTACGACAGTCTTGAGCGGCTCCCGTTACGCCGTGGGGCGAAAGTGACGCGCAGTGGTCAGATCGGTGTTGGCACCACGTGGACCGCTGAATTTCGCTTGCGGGGCAAAGACCGCAAGCTGAAGGCCACCTTGGTTAAGTATGGGATTGATGAAAAGTTGGGTTATGAGGCGCGCATCAAGGGTATGGAATTTAGCTTCAGTGTGGAGTTGGTTGCGCTGTCACGCAGCCGCACACGGATGGTGGTCAGCACAAATGCTAAGGCAAAGACCCTGACCGCGCGGGTTTTACTGCAATCATTCAAACTTGCTAGACAGCGGGCGCAAAAGCGGTTTGCCAATCGGGTGTCTGATTGGGCAGAAACCATCGAAGACGGCTACTCTGGTCGCTAAGCCTGCGCCTAACTGTTGCGGCAGGCGTGGGCGGGATAGACCCCAAGTAAGGTGATTTGGTCGGTGAAGTGGCCCAACTCATCCATTGCCAGTTGGACGTTCTGATCATCTGGATGGCCTTCAATGTCGGCGTAAAACTGGGTTGCGGTAAATTCGCCGTTTACCATGTAGCTTTCCAGTTTGGTCATGTTGATGCCGTTCGTCGCAAACCCACCCATGGCTTTGTATAGGGCCGCGGGGATGTTGCGAACGCGGAAAACGAAGCTGGTCATCATGACGCCGTCGCCGCGTCTACTTGGATCCATCTCGCGGGACATGATCAAAAAGCGGGTGGTGTTTGTGTCTTCGTCCTCGATATCGCGGACCAGCACGGTAAGCTCATATTGTTCAGCGGCCAGCTCTGATGCCAAAGCACCGATGCCTTGCTCTGGGTTGCGCGCCAGATCGGCCGCCGCGCCAGCACTGTCTACTGCGGTTTCATCTGCTATGCCGTTCTGCATGAGGAAAGTGCGGCACTGGGGGATCAAAACAGGGTGCGCACGGACAAGTTTGATATCGCTGAGCGTGGCGCCCTTGGGGGCCATAAGCGCAATGCGAACGCGCACGAATGCCTCGTCAATGATGTGTAGGCCCGATGCGGGCAGAAGTCGGTGCATGTCTGCAACGCGCCCGTAGGTGGTGTTTTCAACCGGTAGCATCGCCAGATCTGCGCGCCCCTCGCGGACGGCTTTGATCACGTCTTCAAACGTACGACAGGGAAGTGGGGTATGGTCGGGGCGGGCAACTGCGCATGCTTCATGAGAGTAGGCGCCCAGTTCCCCCTGGAAGGCGATAATTTTGGGCTTTTGACTGCTCATTTTGCGAAGTCCTTGGTGTAATTCGTAAAAAAGGGCGTTTCGTCGCGGTTGCTACACCTTGCTCTTTTTGCAGGGAAGGGCATATAGGGACCAATTGTAAAGCCAAATGACGGACGCGACAAAATGGACACGATGACATTTACGAAAGTATTGGGCGGGCTGTGCGGCTCCCTATTGGTTTTTTTGCTTGGCTCTTGGGTGGCTGAGGAAATGTACCACACCGGTGGTAAGCACGGCGATGAGCAGCAAGCTTACGCGATTGAAGTCGAATCAGACGAGGCAGAAGTTGAAGTTGTAGAAGTATCCTTCGACGAAGCATTCGCAGCAGCGGACATCGACAAAGGCAAGAAATTGTGGCGTCAGTGTAGCGCGTGTCACAAGCAAGCAGACGGTGCCAACGGTACTGGGCCGCATTTGTATAACGTAGTTGGTCGCGACAAAGGTTCTGTAGACGGTTATGGCTACTCTGGCGTATTGGCCAGCATGGAAGGTGACTGGACGCCAGAGAACTTGAGCGGCTTTCTGGAAAGCCCCAAGAACTATGCACCTGGCACAATCATGGGCTATCGCGGAATGGCAAAAATCGAAGACCGCGCGTCTTTGATCGCCTACTTGCAAACGAACGGCGAATAACGCGCCCTCAATCAAGTTTAACAGATACAAAGCGGCGTAGGGATGAACCCTGCGCCGTTTTTGTTTGCGTAAACGAAACCTCACATATCCGCTAGCTGCGGCATAATCCTCTTGAACATTGGACAAATGCGACCTTAGCTTCACATCTAACCTAAGACGTTGATAAGTTTTGAGGGACCTATGAAAATCACACCAAGCCGTAGCCGCGCGAAATCCGTGAACCGTCCGAACCGATTTGCCCAGTTTGTAGCGGTATCGGTGTTGAGCGTGGGAACCTTGATCGCTTGTGTGGGAGCGCTTCGGGCCGATGAAAACGTTATTGTTGCGCAGACATTCACCACACTTGGTAGCCCCAAGTATCCCGCTGATTTCGCGCATTTTGATTACGTGAACCCCGACGCGCCAAAGGGTGGTGAAATCTCGTTCGCGGCGGTGGGCACATTCAACAGCCTGATGCCTTTTTCGCGCAAAGGTGATCCGGCCTCCCTTTCATCGGTGATGGTTGAGCGTTTCATGGAAACTTCGCTTGACGATCCCAACACAGATTATGGCTTACTCGCGGAGCGGTTGGAGTATCCGGTAAGCCAGGACTGGGTAATATTCCATATCCGCCCCGAGGCGCGATTTTCTGACGGTGAGCCCGTGACGGCGGATGATGCGGTATTTACTTGGAATTTGCTGATGGAGCAGGCGTTTCCGTCTTACCGCGATGCGCTTGCCCGCATGGTGAGCAGCGTTGAGAAAGTTGGCCCCCTGTCTGTGAAATATACCTTCAACCCTGAGGTGCCGCGCGAAGGGTTGATCAGTCAAATGGGCACCAACGCCGTGCTTCCCCAATACTATTTTGAGGCGGAAAATCTGCGGATTGATGAAAGCACGATGACCCCAATTCTGGGCAGTGGTCCCTATATGTTTGAGAGTGCTGACGCCCCGCGCCAAGTTACTTATGTGCGCAATCCCGATTATTGGGGCAATGATCTGCCGCTCAATAAAGGCCGACACAATTTTGACCGCATTCGTATTGAATATTTCGGTGACGCGGCGGCCGCGTTTGAAGGCTTTAAGTCAGGGGCATTTTCGTTCCGCCAAGAGACCAGCTCAAAAAACTGGGGTACGTCTTATGACTTTCCGGCGCTTGATAAAAATTGGGTCGTAAAGAAAGAACTTCCGAACACTGCGCTGCCGACATCGTCCGGTTTCGTATTTAACCTTGGTAAAGACGCCTTCCAAGACAAGCGTGTCCGTCAGGCGATTGCGCTGATGTACAACTTCACATGGACCAATGAGACGCTGCAATACGGGCTTTTTGCACAGCGCGAGAGCTTTTGGCAAAACACCGATATGGCCGCACGTGGTCTTCCTGAGGGGCGTGAGCTTGAAGTGTTGCAATCATTGGGTGATCTGATTGATCCATCGCTTCTGACAACGTCCGCCTTTCTACCACATACATCCAGCGAGCGGCAGCTTGATCGTCGCAATCTCAGAGCGGCGTCAAAGCTGATGGAGGAAGCGGGTTATGTCGTGGATGGTAGTGGCATGTTGGTCAAAGACGGCGAGAGTTTGTCCCTTACCCTGCTGGAAGGTAATCCCAGCTTCGACCGCATCATGTTGCCTTTCATCGAAAACCTGAAGCGTCTCGGTGTCGATGCCAATTACGAACGCGTTGATCCCGCACAATTTACGGCGCGCCGCCGTGATCGCGACTACGACATGGTCTACGGAAGTTATGCCACGGGTTATGGCCCGGGGTTGGGTTACACACAGCGTTTTGGCTCGGAAGATGCGGCGGTAAGCCTGTTCAATCCTGCGGGCTTTGCCAATGAGGCGGCTGATGCGATCATGGAAAAGATGTTACTCAGCAAAACCCAAGAGGAATTTGTGGCCACTGCACGTGCCCTTGACCGTGTCATGCGCGATGAGTTGTTCATCATCCCCACTTGGTACAACGACAAACATTGGGTGGCGTATTACGATATGTTTGAACATCCGCCGGAGGATATTTTGCCCCCGCTTGCGCTTGGTCATCTGGACTTCTGGTGGTTCAACGCCGAACGTGCGGCGGAACTGGAAGCCGTCGGCGCGTTTCAGAACTAAGACGAAAGCAGACGCAGCAGCATGGGCGCATATATCCTAAGACGATTACTTTTGATCATCCCCACGTTACTCGGGGTGATGGTGATCAACTTTGCGTTGGTGCAGTTTGTGCCCGGCGGTCCTGTGGAGCAAATCATCGCCGAAATTGAAGGCGAGGGGGATGTGCTGGGGGGCATCACTGGTGCAGGTGGCGATAGTGGTGCCTCGGTAGAGGCAGATGACACCTACCAAGGCGCACGGGGCCTTGATCCTAAATTTATCGCGGAGCTGGAGCAGCAGTTTGGCCTAGATAAGCCGCCCGTTGAGCGTTTCATGATCATGATGTGGAACTACATGCGCCTTGATTTTGGCGAGAGTTTCTTCCGATCAATTGGCGTTTTTGAGTTGGTGATGGAAAAGCTGCCGGTGTCGATAACCCTTGGGCTTTGGTCAACGCTGATCGCTTATGTGGTCTCAATCCCGTTGGGGATTCGCAAAGCGGTCCGCGACGGAACGCCGTTTGACACATGGACTTCGGGCGCGATCATTGTGGCCTATTCCATCCCCGGCTTCTTGTTTGCGATTTTGCTGTTGGTCTTGTTCGCAGGTGGCTCGTACTACCGCATTTTCCCTCTGCGGGGCCTGACATCAGAAGGGTTTGCGGACATGACGTTGCTGGAGCAAATCAAAGACTACCTATGGCACATCACGTTGCCAGTGATCGCCACCACAATTGCAAGTTTTGCGACACTGACGCTGTTGACCAAAAACAGCTTTATGGACGAGATCAACAAGCAATATGTCACCACTGCAAAAGCCAAGGGTTTGTCAGAGGCGCGCGTCCTTTACGGCCATGTATTTCGTAACGCGATGCTTATTGTGATCGCAGGTTTCCCCGCTGCTTTCATTAGTATTTTCTTTGGCTCGTCACTTATCATTGAGGTCATTTTCTCCCTCGATGGGCTTGGTCGATTGGGGTTTGAGGCCGCTGTCGCACGTGACTATCCGGTTATTTTCGGCACGTTGTTTGTCTTTGGCCTGGTGGGCCTTTTGATGGGTATCATTTCGGATCTGATGTATGTGTTGGTTGATCCGCGCATCGATTTTGAAAGTCGCAAGACATGAGCCCGCTAAACAAACGCCGCTGGCGCAATTTCCGCAATAATAGGCGCGCTTTTTACTCGCTGGTTATTTTTACGGTGCTGTTCGTGCTGTCGTTGTTTGCTGAATTCTTGGCAAATGATAAGCCGATTTTGGTGAATTACCGTGGTGATTATTACACGCCCGTTTTCAACTTTTATCCCGAAACGCAATTTGGTGGGGATTTCAAAACCGAAGCCATTTACCGCGACGATGAGGTGAAATGCCTCATTATCTCCGGTGGTGTCATCGACTGTTTCGATGAGCCGATTGAGATTATGTCAGAGATTGAAAACGGTGCATTCTCTGATCCTGATTTTGAGAAAGGCTGGATGCTCTGGCCTGTTATTCCCTACAGCTATGACACGCCAAATACGCTTGACGGCCCTGCACCGTCTGCCCCTGACGCCAACCATTGGTTAGGCACCGACGAGGGAACCAGAGACGTTCTAGCGCGCACGATTTATGGGTTCCGCCTGTCTATTTTGTTCACAATCGCCGTCGTCAGTCTGGCAAGCGCGATTGGTATTATCGCTGGTGCCGTGCAGGGTTTCTTTGGTGGTTGGCTGGATCTGACATTCCAGCGTGTGCTTGAGATTTGGGGCGCTACGCCATCACTTTACGTCATCATTATTATGTTCGCTATTTTTGGCCGTAGCATTGGAATGCTGATTTTCTTAGTGATTTTGTTTGGCTGGCCCGCGCTTGTTGGACTGGTCCGCGCCGAGTTTTTGCGCGCGCGCAACTTTGAATATGTCCGCGCGGCGCAAGCCTTGGGGGTGTCGAACTGGACCATCATGTTCCGGCACATGCTTCCCAACGCGATGATCGCAACGCTCACCATGATGCCATTTATCATCACAGGCACGATCGGTGGTTTGGCAACGCTCGACTTTTTAGGCTACGGCCTGCCAGCGTCTGCGCCGTCATTGGGCGAGATGACATTGCAGGCAAAGCGTAATCTCTTTGCACCGTGGCTTGCGTTTACCAACTTTTTCACCTTCGCCATCATGTTGTCGTTGCTGGTATTCATTTTTGAGGGTGTCCGCGATGCCTTCGATCCCAGAAAGACTTTTGCATGAGCGTGTTGAACGTAGAAAACCTTCGGGTGTCCTTTCAGCAGGACGGTAAATCTGCGCTTGCGGTGCGCGGTGTTAGCTTTGCTGTTGGCAAAGGCGAGACCGTCGCATTGGTGGGGGAATCTGGGTCTGGGAAGTCGGTCACGGCGCTTTCGACTGTGAACCTACTCGGGCGGAACGCGCGCATCGAAGGCTCCGTTACCTATAACGGTCAGCAAATGGTGGGGGCGGATGAAAAGGCCCTGCGTAAAGTGCGAGGCAATGATATCAGCTTCATTTTCCAAGAGCCGATGACATCGCTAAACCCGCTTCATACGCTTGAAAAACAGCTGACGGAGTCAATTGAGTTGCACCAAGGGTTGCGCGGTGTCGCAGCCCGCACCCGCGTGGTCGAATTGCTCGAGCGTGTTGGGATCCACGATGCGGAAAGCCGGTTGTCGAGCTATCCGCACCAATTGTCCGGTGGGCAGCGTCAGCGTGTGATGATCGCAATGGCGCTGGCAAATGGCCCAGAGCTTTTGATCGCGGATGAACCTACTACGGCTCTTGATGTAACGATCCAAGCCCAGGTTCTTGAATTGCTAGCCGAGTTGAAGCGGGATCTCGGCATGTCGATGCTCTTCATCACTCACGATCTGTCAATTGTGCGAAAATTTGCGGACCGTGTCTGTGTGATGAAAGATGGTGAAATCGTTGAGCATGGGCTGACCGCAGATATTTTTGACGCCCCACAGCATCCTTATACCCAAACACTACTTAGTGCCGAATCCGTTGGCGTGCCTGACCCTGCACCCGCGGATGCGCCAGTGGTTGCGACAACTGACAATCTCAAGATTTGGTTTCCGATCGAACGCGGTTTGCTTCGGCGAACCGTGGGCCATGTCAAAGCTGTGAACGCGGCCAGCCTATCGGTTCGCGCAGGTGAGACGGTTGGAATTGTTGGCGAGTCTGGTTCTGGAAAAACGACTTTGGCGCTGGCGATGATGCGGCTGATCAAGTCAGAGGGGCGTATCGCCTTTTTGGGCCGCGAGATTTCAAAGCTACAAAAGCGCCAGCTGCGTGCACTGCGCCGCGATATGCAGATTGTTTTTCAAGACCCCTATGGAAGTTTGAGCCCAAGGATGTCTGTTGAACAGATTGTCGCGGAGGGCCTCGGGGTTCACGGTGTTGAAGCAGGTCGCAACAAGCGCGACATGGTTGGCGAAATCATGACTGAGGTCGGGCTGGATCCGGCAACTATGGACAGATACCCCCATGAGTTTTCGGGCGGCCAACGTCAGCGGATTGCCATTGCGCGGGCGATGATTTTACGTCCCAAACTTGTCATTCTGGACGAGCCTACCTCTGCGCTTGATATGACTGTGCGGGTGCAAATTGTTGAGCTTCTGCGCGGCCTGCAGGCCAAGTACGGCTTGGCCTACATCTTCATCTCGCATGATTTGAAAGTTGTGCGCGCGTTATCGCATCAGGTGATGGTCATGAGGCGCGGTGACGTGGTTGAGGCGGGTCCGCGTGATCAGATTTTTGATGACCCGCAATCAGAGTATACCAAGGCGCTTATGGCTGCTGCGTTTGATCTTGAGGCCGCTGCTGGCGCGGGGATCTAGGTCCGCTGCGTTATTTTGTCAGCTTGGACCAACAATTTCGCAATCGACATTGCGGGCCTGTAGGCGCCGACAGGCAAGCGCCGCGGTTTGTTGGTTAAGCCCCAGGAAATTCGCATCAAACCCATTCCTGCGGCGGATCACTTTGCGCAGAGAACCGTCAAGCGTGTTCATTTCCATCAACGCGGTGCGCAACAAAACTTGTTCCGCTTTGTATTTCGTACCGAACTTGCCGACATTGATCCCGTAGTCACGCGTGCCGCCCGAATTTGAAATGCGTGTCACCATACTTGGCTGTGCCACAGTGGGTCGGACCCGCGGTTTGGGTGGGGTCGCAGTCGCCAATAATATGGGCTGTGAGGTTTGCACGTTTGCGCTGGCGCTGGTGTCGACGGCTTGAGCAACTGCCTGCTCAACGGTGCTTGCCAAGGCGAGTAACATCTCTTGATCGGGCTTAGCCCCACCCTTGCGCGCAACGGGACGCAGGCTTTTCTTAACCGCCGTGTGCAGGCGGATCGTCTTGCCCTTTAGCTCCGTATCATCGTCAGTGAGGCTTGCCACGTAGTTTGGCAGTGCGGGTTTTCTAACGGGCGCATTGGTAGGTGCGCGGCGGAAGCCCATATCCAGCAATTCGGCGACGCGTGCGTTACGCGTTGCAGTTGAGCGACCTCCAAACACAGTTGCGATGATCCGCTCGTTGCCGCGTTCAGCACTTGCAACTAAGTTGAAGCCTGCCGCGCGGGTGTAGCCGGTTTTGATGCCGTCTGCGCCGCGGTAGTTGCCAAGAAGGCGGCGGTTGGTGTTGGAGACCGTGCGGATGCCAGCGTCTGTCGTAATGCGCGAGAAGAGGTTGTAGTATTGTGGATAGTCGTAAAACAGTCGCCGACCCATTGTGGTCATGTCTCGCGCTGTCGACATGTGACCGCTTTCGGTCAATCCGTGCGCGTTCTTGAATGTGGTTTTGGACATGCCCAAGGCTTTGGCTGTGCGTGTCATGCGGCGGGCAAACGCAGCTTCCGAGCCTGAGATGGCCTCGCCGATTGCAGTGGCGGCGTCATTGGCTGACTTCACGGCTGCTGCGCGGATCAGGTAGCGAAATTGAATGCGCTGACCCGACTTGAGGCCGATCTTTGAGGGGGGCTCTGCGGCGGCCTTGCGCGATATTTTTACGCGTGTATCAAGGCTAATCTCACCTTTGCGGACAGCTTCGAACGCCACGTAAAGCGTCATCATTTTTGTCAGAGATGCGGGATGCAGGCGGGTGTCAGCGTTGCGGGAGTGAAGAACCTCACCCGACCGTGCGTCAATGACCATTGCCGCATAAGGGGCCGTCACGCCCATTCCAGGGGTTAACATCACACATACCAATGCGAGTGTGAAAACAAACATACGCGAAACGCGCCCAAAGGTGTAAAACACTGGGAACCTGCCTTGCCAAACTCTGCCTCTGATCGCCGGTTTTCCGACTGACCATTTCTATTGTTAATTGGTTACCATTTTTTGGCGAATCCGAAAACCCCCTTATTTTCAATAGGTTTTGCTATCTTTCGATAGATGCTTCTCAATATTTGGTAGTGTATTCGGCTGCCCCGCCTACATAAGCCCTGTATAGGTCGGTCTACTTTGACGGGCAAATTATTGCATATGCCCTGTGCTTTGGATTGCCCCCTTTTCATACGGCGTAGTGGCTTTATATAGTGTGTCGCACCACGGCCCATGGGATTTCAAAGTAATGATGGCGAACTGGCACCTTTCAAACGACGAACCTGACAGCCCTGAAAGCGACATCGGGTTGGCAACGAAGCCGCGTGAAAAGACAAAGCGGCCACCGATGTACAAAGTGATGATCCTCAATGATGATTTCACACCAATGGAATTTGTTGTGCACGTGCTTGAGCGGTTTTTTGGCCTTAACCACGCACAGGCGTTTGAATTGATGTTGACCGTCCACAAAAAAGGGCTGGCTGTTGTAGGTGTTTTCAGTCACGAGGTGGCGGAAACAAAAGTGACGCATGTGATGGAATTCGCGCAGCGTCACCAGCACCCGCTACAATGCACAATGGAAAAGGAATAGGCTCCGGCCGCTCTCCTGATGTCACGACTTTCACTTGCCATAGATGCGGGCTATGTACCGCTGCCCGATGAGGGCGTAATTGCGGTTTGGGGCCCATCCGCGGATGCAGACTTAGCTGCGCTGCCTCAGGACCGCGTTTCCATTATTCAGCCGTTCAAGCCGGACTATGATGCGTGGGCTGCGCGCGGATACACCGTTAGCCCCCTTCCTGAGGGCAGATTTGCCCACAGCATCGTGTTTCTCCCGCGCGCCAAAGACGCTATCCGCGCGCGGATCGCCGATGCGGCCGGCCGAACTGACGGGGCAGTCAGTGTTGATGGCCTGAAAGTTGAGAGCGTTGAGAGCGTTTTTCGTGATCTTCGCAAGATGTGTGATGTAACTTCGGCATTTTCCAAGCAGCACGGCAAAGCTTTCACAATCTCAGCCGGTGCAGACCTTAGCGCTTGGGCAATAGATGATCCGATGCAGAATGGGCCGGATGGCTTTAAAACCAGTGTCGGTGTCTTTTCTGCGGGCGCGGTCGATAAAGGAAGCGCAGCACTTGCCGCGGCTTTGCCCACCAAATTGCCTGCCAAAATTATGGATATGGGCTCCGGCTGGGGTTGGTTGTCGGCGCAGATTTTGAAGCGTGATAACGTCGTCCATCTTGATATGGTTGAGGCTGACCATGCAGCACATCTATGCGCTGCTCACAATGTAACTGATGAGCGCGCGAATTTGCATTGGGCGGATGCAACGCGGTTTAAGCCAGAAAAAGCGTTGTACGACGCGGTTATTTCCAACCCACCGTTCCACACATCACGTATTGCAGATCCGGCAATTGGTCGCGCATTTCTCGCGGCCGGTGCGTCAGTATTGCACCCCGGCGGGCAAATGTGGATCGTTGCAAACAGACACCTGCCTTATGAAGGGACGCTGTCTGAGCTGTTTGCGGACGTCAAAGAAATCGCAGGCGACGCAAGCTTCAAAGTGCTACATGCCCGCAAGCCACGCCGCCGCTGGTAAACCAAGTTAGGAAGCATCTGATGTCTTTTTCCATTGCGGGTAAAACTGCTATTGTGACCGGTGCTGCCAATGGGGTCGGCCTTGCGATTGGTCGCCACTTTCTGTCCATGGGCGCCAATGTCGTATTCGCGGATATGAATGAGGAAAAGCTGGTTGCCGAGGTCGGGGCGGACGATAGTGCGGAGCCGAAGTTCATCACGTTTTCAGGTGATCTGCGCGAAAAGTTGACAATTGCGAACCTGTTGTCTGCTACGTTGGATCACTTCGATCAGGTTGATATTTTGGTGAACGGCTCACGCCAAGTCCTTGAGTCCGATCCGTTCGACCCTGCAGCCGATCAAGTTGAAACACTGTTGCAGCAAAACCTGATGACGTCGCTTCGCCTCACACAGGCCATCTCGAAACGCATGATGAAGCAGGCCGAGACTGCTGCAGAAGATGCGCCTGCGGGCTCCATCGTCAACCTAAGCTCAATTGCTGCAAATCGTACCCAGCCCGAATTGCTTGCTTATTCCGTGAGCTCTGCTGCGTTAAACCAAATGACTCGTTCTATGGCGGTGGCATTGGCGCCGCACCGCATTCGCGTAAATGCAGTTGCTTTCGGTTCAGTCATGTCAGCCAGCCTTAAGGATACGCTGAAAGACAATGAAGTGTATCGTGAAGACATCAAAGAACACACGCCCCTGCACCGGATTGCTGGGCCGTCCGAGGTGGCTGACGCGGTGCAGTATTTGGCCTCAGATGCTTCAAGCTTTGTGACGGGTGAAGTGATTACGGTTGATGGTGGCCGCTCGCTTGTTGATGCAGCGCGCGCACCAGCCCACTAGTTTTGCCAAACATATCATAAAACGATGTTGCGAGGCGCTGCCCAAATCTAGGCAAGCCGCAAAACACATGTTAGTAAAGTGTCAACTAAAGAGGACAGTTTGCATGACCGAAGATTTTGACAGCCGCAAAGCGCTCGCCGCAGCGTGGTTTCGTGAGTTACGTGATCAAATCGTTGCAGTGTTTGAAGACCTTGAGGCGTCACACACAACAGGGCCGTTCTCAGATATGGCGCCCGGTTCGTTTGAAGTGACTGAAACAACACGGGCATCTGATGACGGTTCCGATGCGGGTGGCGGCCTGATGAGCGTTATGCGCGGTGGGCGCGTATTTGAAAAAGTAGGCGTCAACGTCAGTACGGTTTTCGGTACGTTGGCTCCGCGTGCACAGGCCGCGATGGCTGCGCGCAAAGGTATTCCGGGTATGGCGGATGATCCGCGTTTTTGGGCCAGCGGGATTAGCCTTGTGGCACACATGCGCAACCCGCAAGCACCGGCAGTTCACATGAACACACGGATGTTTTGGACGCCTCATGCGTGGTGGTTTGGGGGCGGGTCTGACCTGAACCCTTGTCTTGAGTTTGATGAAGACACGACGCATTTTCACGCGACCCAAGAGCAGCATTTGGCACCACATGGTGCGGATTTGTATCCGCGCCTAAAAGAGTGGGCTGATGAGTATTTCTATATCCCGCACCGTCATCGTGCCCGCGGTGTTGGGGGCATTTTCATGGATGATCACAACACGGGTGATTGGGAGGCAGATTTTGCTTTGACCCAAGACATCGGTCGTGCCTTTTTGCCGGCTTATGTGCCGCTTGTTGAAAAGCGCCGCACAGCAGATTTCAATGAGGCCGATAAAGAGGCGCAACTCATTCACCGTGGGCTCTATGCGGAGTACAATCTTGTATATGATCGCGGTACTAAGTTTGGTCTTGAGACAGGTCACGACGCCAACGCGGTGTTGATGTCCCTGCCGCCTCTGGCGAAGTGGGTTTAGACCTCGGTCCACTGCTTTTCGGTTCATAAAATACAAAAGGCCGCGCAAATGAATGCACGGCCTTTTTTGTTGATCTGATGAATCTGGTTAGCTGCGTTTTTCGCGGACCGTGTCGATCATCAGTTGTACGTTTTCGGGATCAGCATCGGGTGTGATGCCGTGACCAAGATTAAAAATATGTGGCCCACCCTTGAAGGCATCAACGATGGCACGTGTTTCATCAACAAGTGCTTGGCCGCCGGTGACCATATGGCTTGAGGCGAGGTTACCCTGAACGCAGCTATCAACTTGAACATTGCGCGCGGCCCATTCGGCACTGACGGAGTTGTCGAGGGCAACGCAGTCTGCGCCTGTTGCTTTGGCAAAGCCGATGTAACCATCACCTGCTTCGCGGGGGAAGGCGATGATCGGTGTGGTGGGGTGTTTTGCTTTAAGTGCTGTGATGATCTTGATAGCGGGGGCAAGGGCGTATTTCTGGAAGTCGTCACCTTTAAGTGAGCCTGCCCAGCTGTCGAACAGTTTAACGACTTCTGCACCTGCTTCGATTTGCATCGACAAATATGCAATGGTCGCGTCCGTTAAACGGTCAATCAGCGCTTCAAACAGCGGGCGGTTCTCAGCAATCAGCTGATGTGCGGGCCCTTGGTCAGGGGTGCCGCGACCTGCGATCATATATGTGGCAACGGTCCAAGGCGCGCCAGCAAAGCCGATCAGCGCAGTTTCTTCCGGCAGTTCACGTGCAAGAATCGTTACGGTCTCATAAATTGGCGCAAGGTGATCATGAACATCATCCGCGCTTTTAATTTTGGCAAAGTCCGCGTCGGTTGTGATGGTGGAAAGGCGGGGGCCTTCGCCGGTGACAAACCAAAGATCAGCGCCAAGTGCTTCGGGGATTAGCAAAATGTCTGCAAAAAGAATCGCAGCATCAAAGCCGTAGCGGCGGATCGGCTGAAGCGTTACTTCTGCGGCCAATTCCGGATTGTAGCAAAGTGATAGAAAATCACCGGCCTGCGCGCGGGTGGCGCGATACTCGGGCAGGTAGCGCCCTGCTTGGCGCATCATCCAGATCGGCGGCGTCTCAAGCGTTTCGCCCGCAAGGCTTTGCAGCAATTTCTTTGGCTTTGTCATGGTGATGCTGTCCTTCATCGGAATTTCCTTGCTTCGGGCGCGCCGAACTAGGCGCTTGGTATCACGGGACTTTTCTTGCGAAAAGATATTTTGCTTTTTGAATGTGGCCAGTTAAGGTTCTCGGGGTTGAGGAATGGCCATTCAACTTATAGACACCTAGTGTGTCAACAAAAGTGGACAATGTAAATTATGACTCTACCTTCTCCCGATGCACCGTTGAAAATCGGCACTCGTGGTTCGCCGCTTGCGCTCGCGCAGGCTTATGAAACCCGTCAAAGGTTGATGACGGCCTTTAATCTGCCTGAGGGTGCTTTTGAGATTGTTGTGATCAAAACAACCGGTGACCGCATTTTGGACCGGCCTTTGAAAGAAATCGGCGGCAAGGGTCTGTTTACCCGCGAGATTGAAGACGATCTGCTGTCCGGCGCGATTGATATTGCAGTCCATTCGATGAAAGATATGCCCGTTGCGCAGCCAGACGGGCTTGCGCTGACGACTTATTTGCCCCGTGAAGACGTGCGTGATGCGTTTGTCTCTTTGGACGGCGGCAAGCTTGCTGATCTGCGCGAGGGGGCTGTGGTTGGCACGTCATCCCTGCGACGCAAAGCGCAGCTTTTGAATTATCGTCCTGATCTGGAAATCGTCGAATTTCGTGGAAACGTTCAAACGCGATTAAAAAAGTTGAATGACGGCGTGGCTGAAGCAACCTTCCTTGCCATGGCCGGGTTGAACCGGTTGGCAATGGACGAAGTGCCCCGCACCGCCATTGAGGCTGAAGAAATGCTTCCGGCGGTGGCTCAAGGTTGTATCGGTATTGAACAGCGTTTGGGTGATGACCGCATGAGCGAGATGCTGAGCGCCATCAATGACACCCTCTCGACCCAACGTCTTGCGGCGGAGCGCGCCTTTTTGGGTGCTCTTGACGGATCATGCGAAACGCCAATTGGCGGCTTGGCCACTATTGATGGCGATACTCTGACCTTGCGCGGTGAAATTTTGCGCGTTGATGGTTCTGAGGTGCTTAGTGATGAGCAAACCTGTTCTGTGGCTGACGGCGCAAAGCTGGGCGTTGAAATGGCCCGTAAGTTGCGCAGTCAAGCGGACGATGACTTCTTCAGTTGGCTGAATTAATCGGCCGGCGCCGGTGGAATCACTTTGCCGGGATTGAGGATATTATTGGGGTCGAGCGCCGTTTTCAGCGTGCGCATCATCGCAAGGGCCGCGGGGTCTTTGCGTCGCGACATCGTATCAAGCTTTGAGATCCCAATGCCATGTTCGGCCGAAAAGCTTCCTTGCACTTCAACGACGCAATCCTCAATCGCCTCGACCATGGATTTATGCACGGCCTCATCATGTGTCGTGGGCCATACCGCATAGTGCACATTGCCGTCGCCCAAGTGTGAGACGATCATGGGTTGTGCGCCGGGATCAATCTGCTGCGTCCGCGCATCTGCAAGCCTGATAAAGCGGCTGACATCGTCAAGCGCGACGGAAACATCTGTGTTGACCAGTGGTTTGTGGCTTAGAAGAACCTCACCCGCTGCCTCGCGCCGCTCCCACATTTGGCGGCGTTGCGCCTCGTTTTGTGCAATTACGGCATCCAACACCTGACCGGTTTCCACCATTTGGCCCAAGACATCCTCAAGATACGATGTGATCGGAACTGACCCGTCGGGTTGCACGTCTGCGTCACGCGGCGCCGTAGCACCTACTTCGCACAAGATATTTATCTGGTGCGGTGCATCGAAGGGTTCTCCGCCGCCGTGGTTTTTCATATGCGCCTCAACATACGGGCGCGTCATATATTCAAATGCTTCAACACCGCCGCCTGTTGCTTGCTGAAGGTTGTTCAGAAGGCGCAAAGCATCATCAAGGCTGGGCACCGCCAGCATGGCTGTGGCATAGGCCAATGGCTTCGGGGCCAGCTTCATAACGGCGGCAGTAATGATTCCCAGGGTACCTTCTGCACCGATCATCAAGTGCTTTAGGTTGATACCAGAGTTGTCTTTATGAAGCGCGCCCATCAGGTCCATGATCTCGCCTTGGGGGGTGACCACTTCAAGACCAAGGCAAAGATCGCGGGTGTTGCCGTAACGCAAAACGTTTGAGCCGCCTGCGTTGGTCGATAGCATTCCGCCGATCATCGCGCTTCCTTTGGCTCCAAACGTCATTGGAAACACAAGGTTCAAGGCGTCGGCTGCATCATGTAGTTGGGACATTATTACGCCAGCCTCAACAACTGCCACGCGTGCATCAGCCCGCATTTCGCGAATTTTGTTGAGCCGGTCGAGCGATAGCATCACGGCCCCTTCAGCATGGGTTCCACCATTCAGGCCGGTATTGCCGCTCACGGGCACGATTGCGGTTTTGTTTTCGTTCGCCCATTTGACCAGTGCTGCAACTTCTGCGGTATTTGCAGGACAGACCAGTGCAAGAGGTTTCCAGCTATACCAGCCGACCCAGTCGCTGGAATAGGCTGCTAAATCCTTGCCGGTTGTCACATAATTTTCGCCAACGATGCTTTGCAATTCAGAAATCATGGTCATCCCCTTCGTTGAAGGCAGTTTGCACGAGTTTGCGGGTTGACGCCATGGGGTGCCGTCGATAAATCAGCCGCCAGTGGCGCGGTAGCTCAGTTGGTTAGAGCGATCGACTCATAATCGATAGGTCGGGAGTTCAAGTCTCCCCCACGCCACCATTTTACTCATTATGTCTGGTAATAGTCGCAGTACCAGCGCACGAATTCCTCGACGCCCTGTGCAACGCTTGTTTGAGGTTGGTATCCGGTCAGGTCTTTTAGCAATTGCGCGTTTGCCCATGTCGCGGGCACGTCGCCGGCCTGCATGTCCATCATGTTAAGTTTTGCGGTTTTTCCAGTGGCTTTTTCAATGGCGGCTATGAAATCCATCAGTTTGACCGGCTCTGAGTTTCCTACATTCACCGCACGCCATGGCGCAACTGGTGACATGCTATCATTCGGGGCGATATTTTCGCTACGTTCAGGGACTGCTTCAATAAGTAAGCGGATCGCTTCGACCAGATCGCTCACATAGGTGAAGTCTCGGCTCATTTCGCCGTGGTTGTACACATCAATCGGCTCACCGGCCAAAATGTTGCGTGTGAATTTGTAAAGCGCCATGTCTGGCCGCCCCCAAGGGCCGTAAACAGTGAAAAAGCGGAACATTGTGATAGGCAGGCCAAACAGATGAGCATAGCTGTGGGCCATCGCTTCGTTTGCCTTTTTGGTGGCCGCATAAAATGACATCTGCGTATCTGCGTATCTGCGTATCTGCGTATCTGCCTTGTCGGTTTCGGCGTAAGGCATTTGCGTGTTGGCACCGTACACGGAACTGGTGGAGGCAAGCAGCATATGTGCGGGCGGAAAGGCGCGGCCCGCTTCCAACAGCTCGTGAGTGCCGATTAGATTGGACTGAACATAGCTGCGCGGGTTGTCGATTGAATAGCGAACACCTGCTTGGGCAGCGAGGTGCACAACCACATCAGGGCGGTACTTTTCAAAAAGGTTATGCAGCACCTGTTCGCCTTCTAGCCTGTCTTCACAGGCTGTGAACCCTTCGCTTTGAAGTAAAATCTGATGTCTGCGCTGCTTCAGGGCAACGTCATAGTAATCTGTCATGGCGTCTAGACCGATCACACGGAATCCGTCGCGCAGCAGTCTTTGGCACAGGTGAAAGCCGATGAAGCCCGCCGAGCCAGTTACCAACGCGGTTCTTTGTTCAGTCATCTAAGTGCCTCACTCTTGTCATTATCGCTGAGTATCGTGCGCAAATAAGTCAAAAGTTAGAGCGGAACGCGGCCAATTTTGCACCGCTGCCCCGCGCGTTGTTTTGACGAGTTAGACCAATGAGTGTCAGGAGTGGTTAATTGCGCATCGCGATGATTGGAACCGGCTATGTCGGGCTTGTTTCGGGGATTTGTTTCTCGGACTTTGGGCATGACGTAGTATGTGTTGATAAGGATCCCGCCAAGATTGAGCAGCTAAATGCGGGTCACGTCCCAATATTTGAGCCTGGCCTTGAAGCGCTGATGACGAAAAATGTTGGGGCTGGTCGGCTGTCGTTCACCCTTGATCTGGCCAGTGCCATGAAGGGTGCCGATGCGGTATTTATTGCTGTCGGCACACCGACTCGTCGGGGCGACGGGCACGCGGATCTTACATATGTATATGCCGCTGCAGAAGAGGTTGCGCATCTAATCGATGACTACACAGTGGTGGTGACCAAATCGACAGTCCCCGTTGGCACAAACCGTCAGGTTAAACAGATTATCCGCAAAGCAAACAAAGGCGCGTTGTTCGATGTGGCATCAAACCCGAGTTCTTGCGTGAGGGGGCGGCAATAGATGATTTTATGCGCCCAGATCGAGTGGTAGTTGGGGTGCAAAACGAACGTGCCGCAGACGTGATGGCTGAAATCTACCGTCCCCTTTTTCTGAGGGATTTTCCAATTGTGACCACGGATTTGGAAAGTGCGGAGATGATCAAATACGCCGCCAATGCATTTCTCGCCACCAAGATCACATTCATCAATGAGATTGCTGCACTGTGTGAAAAAGTTGGTGCGGACGTGAAGGAGGTCTCGAAAGGCATGGGCCTTGATGTGCGGGTCGGCAATAAATTCTTACACGCAGGGCCTGGCTATGGCGGATCTTGTTTCCCCAAAGATACCAAAGCCTTGGCGCGTATTGGCCAAGAATATGCGGTGCCAATGCAGATCACGGAAACGGTCATCAAGGTGAATGAAGAGATCAAGCGCGGCATGATTGAGAAGCTTCTCACCCTTTGTGATGGCAGCTTTAACGGCAAAACCATCGCCGTTCTGGGGGTCACGTTCAAACCCAATACGGATGACATGCGTGATGCGCCAAGCCTTACCATTGTGCCTGCTTTGGTGGGCGCGGGGGCGAAAGTGGTCGTTACTGATCCGCAAGGCAAACATGAGGGCGAAACGCTTTTGCCGGGTGTGGTGTGGGCTGAGGACGCATATAAGGCCGTGCAGAAAGCTGATTTGTGTGTTTTGTTGACCGAGTGGAACGAATTTCGTGCGCTTGATTTGAACCGGATTTCACGGCGGATGAACACGCCGCGGTTCGCAGATTTGCGCAATGTTTATTCGGAAAAAGATTTGAAACGGGCAGGATTTGAAAGTTATGCGTTCGTGGGTCGCTAAGGCGCTTATGGCATTGGGTTTAACCGCGCAACCGGCAACGGCCGAATGCGTAGTTCTGTTACATGGGTTGGCTCGTAGCGACACGTCGCTTGCGGTGCTTGAGGGCGTTTTGCGGACGCAGGGCTATCACACGGTCAACCCCGGCTACCCCTCGCGCCAATTACCAATTGAGGAGCTGGTCGCCCAAACGCTTGGCCCTGCGGTTGCCGAATGTAGGGATCGCAAGGTGCATTTCGTCACCCACTCAATGGGTGGCATTCTGGTGCGCTCCTATCTTGAAAAGGCGCGCCCGGCTAATCTTGGGCGTGTTGTCATGCTTGCGCCCCCCAATCAGGGGTCAGAGTTGGTGGATACCTTTGGGGATTTGGTGCCTTTTGAATGGCTCAATGGTCCTGCTGGCCGTCAACTTGGCACCAATGATGGCAGCGTTCCCAGTCAATTAGGTGGCGTTGATTATCCTGTTGGCATCATTGCGGGTAATGTGCCGCTTGGCGCACTTGGTGCTGTTTTGATCGATGGGCCCCATGACGGTAAAGTGTCTGTAGAAAGTACGAAATTGGCGGGCATGCGTTCTCACATCACGTTGCCGGTTAGCCATACGTTTATGATGAATAACCCTATCGTGATGGCTTATGCGCTGCGCTTTCTGCGCGAAGAAAAGTTTGGCGAAAAGATCGATCTTGCCTCGGCGGTGCAGATGATTGGTGATCCTTTGATCAATTCTCAGAACTGATTTTCTCAAACTGCCAGCGCATGACTTGAGTGGTCACACCGTCGGCTTCCAAAGTAACGGATGGATAGTCCGAATTGTTCAGCGCGTCCGGCCACCTTTGCGGCTCAAGCGCCAGAGCAGCGCGCGGCATCGGCCCGTTTACATTCAATGAGATACCATCATAGACCTGCAGGCCTACGTCAGTGCTCCATAGGTGCAAGGCTTTGCCGCCGGCACGCAGCACCGCGATCTCGCGCATTGGGGACGTCTGTTGTGATAAGCAAAAGTTGTTATCGACAGACGTATCTCCGATCAGCCGTGGCGTGCGAAAATCAAACTCAGTACCCGCAACTTCTGTAATGCCCGTGGGCAGACTGTTTTCTGAGGTCAGGTATTGATCTGCGCGCACCTCAAGGGTGTGGTTATCGATTGTTGGCGCCCCAGTTAGGTTCCAGTACCCGTGGTGGGTTACGGCAACAGGGGTTCGTGCGTCGCTTGTGACCACGATGGCAAGTTCAATTCGGTTGCCCGCAATGGCGTAGGCCGCTGTCACAGTTTTGTTGCCGGGAAAACCACCCAAACCGTCAGGGTCTTTGAGCATAAACGTGACGCACCGCTCTGTGCTGTCCACAATATCCCACACACAATTGTGCCAGCCAGCAGGGCCGCTGTGCAAAGTGTTTCCGCCGCTGGATGGATCGAACTTCAACTCTTTTCCGTCGAACATTGCGCGTGCGCCGCCAATGCGGTTCGCCACTGGGCCGATGACGCAACCCACCATGTTGCCGGGGGCTAGATACGAGCCAAGATCATCAAACCCAAGGGTCAGGTTCTGTGCATCGCCATTCAGATAGACCGATTGTAGCGTCGCCCCAAAGGTCAGAAAGCTTGCAGATAACGCATCATTGGTGAGGGTGATCTTATGGACTTCGGTGCCGTCTGGCATTGTGCCAAAGCTTACAATTTCTGCCATGTTACACCTGCTGCTGATATCTCATTCCCATCAATTGTGACGCTGTGTGGATTGTAGTTGAACCAAAACCGGTGGGTATCTGTGTCGCGAACACGTACACCTGCTGGCATTTTATGGGGCGTCACAAACATCTGGATCACGCGGTCAAATCCTGCCTCATCAAGCCATGCGCCAAGGTAGAACAGGCCATTGCTACCGACAAGCACGGGCTGATTGTCGATCGTTTCAATGTGCGTTTCGGCGTCACCTGCAATATGCTCAAACCAGTGGCGCGCGGTGCCGCCTCCTTTCAGGTCAAACTTCGCAGTGGGCGGAATGCTTTCAGTGATCCGCACAGTGACATCAAGCCCCTCAACATTTGGGCCCATCGGGGTTGGGATGGCCAGATTGATGTCTTTGGTATCGGTACGCGGCCCAAAAAGGACGGGCGTTTTGGTACTATGCAGTAGCTTGCGCAGCCCGTCCGGAATGGTCATCAAACCAGGCGCGAAAATAGCACTGTAGCCATCAAGCGAGGGGGCGTCGGGTGTTAGGATATCCACGTTTTGGCCCGCGCGCCGCAAGGCGCGGTACGTGTCGAAGACAAGTCTGAAATAATCAAAATCTGCGCCCTGTGGCTGCGCAAACCACGCCCATGCTGAGGCATAATCAAATATGATTGCCACATCGCCTTTTGCAGTCTTGGCATCAGGCATCGCCTTAATTTCGTCCGCAACTTGGCGTGCCTCACTGAGGGCCGGCGCATCGGTGCTGTCAGGATGCAGCAAGCCTGCATGCATTTGCTCTTGGGCAAAAGGCGCCTGTCGCCAGCGGAAATAGCACACGGTTTCAGCACCATGCGCAAAAGCTTCCCATGCCCATAAGCGGGCCATCCCATCAAGAGGGGCAGGGTTGTAGGGGGCCCAATTTACTGGACCAGGTTGTTGTTCCATGATCCACATACGGCCGCGGCCCACCGCGCGGTACAGATCGTGGTGAAAGGCCTGAAAGTCCGGATCCCCTTGGCGCAAAAAATGCTGTTTGTTCGCATCGCTTGCTTCAAGGCGGTCTGACAGAAAGCCAATCGGATAGCTGTCCCATGACGCAATATCGAGGTCCGCCCCCACATCGAAATGATCAAACTCCATAATACGCCCCATGTAATTGTGGATCAGTGGCGCATCCGTATGAGTGCGTAAAATATCGGTTTGAACTTTGTTGAAGGCCACAACCATGTCCGAGCTATACCGCATGAAATCAAGTTGGTGGATGTGGCTTGGTTCGGTCACCGTTAGGTTAGGCAGATCGATCTCGGAGAAATCATCGTATTCCATCGACCAAAAGACGTTACCCCATGCCTTATTCAAGGTGGTGATGTCGCCGTAGCGCGCTGCGAGCCAGTTTTGAAAGCCACTTCGCGCCGCATCAGAGTAAGATATGACAGTATCATGGCAGCCGTATTCGTTGTCGGTTTGCCATGCGTGGATGAAGTCGTTTGGCCCGTAGCGTTCTGCCAAGTTGCGTGTGATCCGGCCAGCTTCTGCGCGGTATGGCAAATGCGAAAAGCAGTAGTGCCTGCGCGAGCCAAATTTGCGGGGCTGCCCTTGTGCGTCTATTGCCAGCATGTCGGGATATTTGTTCAGAACCCATTTGGGGGGCGTCGCTGTGGGGGTGCCCAACACAACTTTCAGGCCAGCACGGCCCAAAACCTCAATGGCGTCATCCAACCAGTCCCATTGAAATACACTTTCGCGCGGCTCAATCTGCGACCAAGCGAATTCACCGATCCGGACCCAGCTCAGGCCTGCTTCGACCATTCTTCGTGCATCATCCTCCCAGATGCCTCGGTCCCAGTGTTCGGGATAATAGCAGGTGCCAAGGGTGCGGGGCTGTGTAGTGATCATACTTTTACTTGATGCTCCAACTGGGGCGATACGTTGAGCGGCTTGAAGAAGGTTTTGCCGCCGTCGGTCTCAGTCACATCGACGGCAGCGCTAGTCGCAAAGAGCCCGTGATCAGACAACGCAGGGCAGCTGATTTGGGTAGCACTGAACTCATGCGCCTCAATGAAATTTCCTGATGGATCATAGACGGCTACCCGCGACGCACCCCATTGTGCCACCCACAAATTGCCGTTGGCGTCTGTAACGGCACCATCTGGGTTGAGGCCTTGGGCCGTCAGATCAACGTGTACGGCTGGTGCGTCATCGGGCCACCCCGCATCATCAAGGGGGACACGCATGATCTGTTTTGTCGTTGTGTCCGTGAAATAGGCGCAGGATTTATCAGGGGCAAAGCAGATGGCGTTGCTAATCGTGATATTTGCAAATAGGCGGTGCAGCTTGCCTTCGAACAGGCGGTAAATGCTACCCGCTTTGGGCTGCGCCTTCTTACCCATCGTGCCAATCCAAAAGCCCCCCCAAGGATCGGCGCGCCCATCGTTTGAGCGGTTATCAGGCAAATGGGCTTCTAGCTCGGCGACAGTAGTTTGCACTCCCGTTTCCAGATCAAACGTGAATAAATTCGTTTCGGACGCAATCAGAAGCTGCGTTTCGGACATCCAACCAGCGGCCGAGACATGCTCACTAAACTGCCATGTTTGACCTTGCGAATGCAGGGTTTTTCCCAAGATGTCGAACCAGAAAAGTTCCTGTCGCAGCGGGTGCCACAAAGGCCCTTCACCAAGCGCGCAGGCGCGTTCGTCAAAGATCATCTATGGCCTCATCATAGGCGGCAACAATCGCCGCTGCGTTTTTGGCGATGGTGTTTGTGCTCATTCCCGGTTTGTAGATGCCTGAGCCGATGCCAAACCCGTCAGCGCTTGCTGCGATCCATTCTGCAAAATTATCGGGTCCTGCGCCGCCTACAGCGTAAACCTGTGTGCCTTGGGGCAAAATTGCGCGGATCGCCTTTAGGCCGTCGATTCCCGCCATGTTACCGGGGAAGAGTTTTAATCCTGTTGCCCCTGCTTCAAGGGCAGCAAAACATTCGGTCGGCGTAAATGCCCCGGGCCAGGATTGCAGGCCAAGTGCTACTGTATGCGCGATGACGTCTGGATTTGTGTTCGGTGATACACTGAGCTTTCCGCCTACGTCAGCTACCGCGTTCACTTGCGCTTTGCTTAGAACAGTGCCGGCCCCGATAAGCGCCTGTTGGCCGTGCGCGTCCGCCATTGCCTTGATCGCCCCGATGGGGTCGGGGCTGTTCATTGGCACCTCAATAGTGGTGATGCCTGCTTCGATAATAACTGATGCGGCTTCGGCGGCTTGCTCTGTGGGAATACCCCGCAAAATAGCAATGATAGGACGGCTCATGTGATGCCTTTCAATTTCTTGTAGCCCGCGGTCAGGCCTGCAAGGGTCATCGCGGCGGGGTCTGTTTCCGTCGCAGGAACTCCTTGGCCTCGCAGAGCTGTTGTGTAGTGGCCGGCGAGTGGCGCGCTACCGACGATGGCTACGTTCTGACCTAACCAATAGGGCTTGGTTGCCGCAAGTTCGGCCCCGATCAGCAAACCAGAAAGTCGTGCACTGCCTGTGTCTGGTGCGGTGTCTTCCAGAAGCTGGCTAGCGCGAATGTTGAACAAGCGTGCGGCCAAGGCTTCAGGCCGCGACATCGCTGTGCTGAGGCCGTCTTCGAATGCTGCATCGCTCCAACCTTCTGAGGTGACGGAGTGCGCTAAAACGCTTTGCTCGCTGAGAAGGCCAAACAATTCCCCCGTCATGAGGGTTTGGAAACTGACCACTTCACCTGCACTCACATGGACCCATTTCGTATGCGTACCAGGCAAACAAATTACGCCGTCCCAGTCTTTGTTAAGCGCAAGAAACCCTGCGATTTGCGTTTCTTCACCGCGCATCACATCTGCGGGACTGGTCTGTTTTATGCCCGACAGAATATGCATTTGCAGCCGTGCGTCTTGGGTCGGAACTTTTACGATGCCCTCGCCCAACGGTTCGCAGGGCACGGTGCTATAGGGTGCCTCCATCCAGCCTTGGCGCGCACCGACCATCCCACACGCAATCGCAATTGTGGTTCCGTCCAGCCAAGTGCTGACCATCGCCATCAACGCGTCTTCAAACTGATCGCGGGCAAGCACGTTCATGCCGTTGGTGCTGGTTGCTTCACGCACTGCACGCCCGTTTGCATTCATGCCCCAAACTCTCAGGTTCGAGGTGCCCCAATCAATTGCGATCCACTCCACGTCGGTCATCCGGTTGTTACCACGCCACCGTCGATCACCATTGCCTGACCTGTCATCATTTTGGAGGCATCGGAGGCCATAAATAGGCACGCGCCGGTGATGTCATCCGGGGCAAGGGGTGTTTTTAGACACTGCCGGTCGATGTGTGCGGCCAGCGCTTCTTCTGTCACCCACAGGTCTTTTTGTTTCTGTGTCAGCACCCAACCTGGCGCCACGGCGTTCACGCGGATGTTGTGAGGGCCAAACTCACGGGCCAGGCTTCTGGTCATGCCATTGATGCCAGAGTTTGCAGTCGTGTAGATCGGGTACCCGCCATTGCCCATCATGTAGCTGATGGAGCTGAAGTTGATGATTGATCCACCAGTGTTGGCCATCAGAGCCGCGGCGTGTTGGCACGCAAAGAAATAGGCCTTGAGGTTGACCGAGATCATCCAGTCCCAAAAGTCAGGCGTGACTTCGGCTGTGCTGTGACGTTGGTCATTTGCGGCGTTGTTAATCAAACACCGTAGCGGCCCATGTGCTGCAACTGCCTGATCCATCGTTGCCTTCAGGTGGTCCGTATCTGTGATGTCCCCTTGCAAAAACAAAGGGCGCGTTCCGTGCTTTTGCTCCATCGCGTCGCAAAACGCGCTGGCGTGTTCACGGCCGATAAAGGCCACTTTTGCACCTTGCGACAAGAACGCATCCGTTAGTGCCGCGCCGATGCCTGATCCGCCGCCTGTGATATAAACGCTGGCGTCTTTTAGGTCATGAAATGTGGGGTGCATTAGTGGCTCTCCCTTGTGACGAGGCGGGTGTCTTTACCGACCAAGAAGTCAAGGTCAGCGCCTTTGTCCGCCTGTAAAACAGTATCGATATATAGCTTGGCATACCCGCGTGTGTAATGAGGTTCCTCTGGTTGCCAATCTGCACGGCGGGCTGTCAGTTCGTCTTCACTGACCAGCAACTCCAACACACCGCCACTGGCACTTACGCGGATACGGTCCCCTGTTTTCACCAGCGCCAAAGTCCCGCCCGCATTTGCTTCGGGACTAACGTGCAAGATGACAGTGCCGTAAGCAGTGCCCGACATACGCGCATCGCTAACACGGATCATGTCGCGCACACCTTGTTGAACAAGCACTTTTGGAATTGGCATGTTGCCGACCTCAGGCATCCCGGGATAGCCCTTCGGACCACAGCCCTTTAGCACCAAGATAGTATCCGGCGTGACAGGCAAATCATCGCGGTCAATATTTGCTTTCAAATCTTCTATGTTTTCAAAAACATACGCCTCGCCTTCGTGTTCAAGCAATGCATCTGTGGCTGCTGAAGGCTTCAAGATGGCTCCGTTGGGCGCCAGATTGCCGCGTAAAACCCGCAGGCCTGCAGCTGGCTTTACGGGGGCGTCGAAGGTTTTGATGACGTCTGTGTTGTAGTTTTCTGCGCCCTGCGCATAGGTCGAAATGTCCCCGCCAAGCACTGTTTTTGCAGATCTTATGTGAGAGCCGAGTTCAGACAGAACCGCAGGCATTCCGCCTGCGTAACAGAAGTCTTCCATCAGGTATTTACCAGACGGCATACAGTTGACCAACAGGGGGAATTCGCCACCGATTTCAAAATCGTCAAGGCTTAGATCAACGCCTACACGCCCCGCGATTGCCAGAAGGTGAACGACTGCGTTTGTTGAGCCACCCACAGCGGCATTGGCAAGGATCGCATTTTCAAACGCTTCTTTGGTCAAAATGTCGGACGGCTTTAGATCTTCATCGACCATTTCCACAATGCGTTTGCCTGTCATATGCGCCAGCGCCATGCGGCGCGCGTCCACAGCAGGCAGGGCCGCGTTGGTCGGAAGGGACATGCCCATCGCCTCAACAAGCGATGCCATCGTGCTGGCTGTGCCCATGGTCATGCACACGCCTTTGCTGCGCGACATGCCAGACTCGGCGTTCATGAAGTCTTGCAAAGTCATATCGCCTGCGCGCACCGCCTCAGAAAATTTCCAGACATCTGTTCCAGAGCCGATGTCGGAACCTTTGTATTTCCCGTTCAGCATCGGTCCTGAGGACACGACAATGGACGGAAGATCGACAGATGCCGCACCCATCAGTTGGCCTGGTGTTGTCTTGTCACAGCCGCCCAGCAATACGACACCGTCGATGCCGTAGGCGCGGATGGATTCCTCCACGTCCATGGCAAGAAGGTTGCGGAACAGCATTGCAGTGGGCTTCATCTGTGTCTCGCCTAGGCTCATCACCGGAAACTCGACAGGGAAACCACCCGCTTCCCAAACGCCGCGCTTTACGCCCTCAGCCAAGTCGCGAAGGCCCGAGTTACATGGTGTGAGCTCTGACCATGTGTTGCAAATCCCGATAATCGGACGGCCATCAAATGCTTGGTCTGGAAACCCTTGGTTCTTCATCCAAGAACGGTGAATGAAGCCGTCTTTGTCGAGTTTGCCGTACCAATGGGACGAGCGGCGGGGCTTTTTGTCAGTCATAGTTTTGTTCCTTCCAGTACCCACATGGTCTCTGGGAAATTCCATGGCAAGGTGACGCCGTAGTTCATTAGATAGGCTCCGGAAAATTCCATAGGCTCGGTTTTGATCCGCTGATCCCCGCGCGATAGTGCAGGCGCTGTGGGGCCGTTCATTAGTTGGATGCGGTAGCGTGCAGTTGGGTCAAGACGGGTCAAGCGAAGCGGTCGCGGAGCGATTTGCGCGCTTGTGTCTGCTTTGCCGGCAAACACTACAAAGCGGCTATGATCTTCGGCAAGTTGCTGTTCTGCGATGACCGCCGGATCGGCGCTGTCGAGGCGCAAAATATCTGCGCGTTGCATCCAATCGCGGTTCGCTTTCCACCAGCTTGTGACTTCGCGCAGAACCCGCTCTTCACGATCGTCCAGTTCACGGGGATCCATTTCAAAGCCCATATGGCGCTGTGCAGCGACCCACGCGCGCATCGAAATATCGATGCTACGCCCTGACGTGTGACATTTGCGCGGACCAACGTGACTTCCTGTGACGGAGAGTGGCAGGAAAAGGGCTGCGTTATGCTGAATTTTGAGCCGCTCAAGCGCATCGTTGCTGTCTGACAGCCAGACACGTTGGGTGCGTTTTAGGATACCCATATCTATGCGGCCACCACCTGAGGCGCAGCTTTCAATCTCGACCTGCGGGAAATCACGGCGCAAGCGGTCAATCAGGGCATATGAGCCGCGTGTTTGTGCGGCGTCAGGGGCGGGGAGTACACGGTTATGGTCCCATTTGATGTAGTCCACATCGTGGTCACGCAAGATTGCAGACATGCGGTCGTAAAGGAAATCACGGACTTCGGGCAGCGCCATGTTGAGGGCTTTTTGCTGCCTGCCAAGGGTCTGATCTTCGCTGCCCAACGCCCAGTGCGGATTGGCGCGGTGGATATCGCTATCAGGGTTGATCATCTCAGGTTCAAACCAGATGCCGAAGGTCATCCCTTCGGCGTGAACATGATCGATTAGCGGGCCCAAACCATCGGGGTATTTGCGCGGATCGACTTGCCAATCAGACAGGGACGTCGTGTCGTCGTCGCGTTTACCAAACCAGCCGTCATCCAGTACGAAACGCTCTGCGCCCAGATTGGCCGCCTTGGTGGCGATGTCTTTGAGGACGTCTAGTTTGTGGTCAAAGTAGACAGCTTCCCAACAGTTGTAATGCACAGGCCGCGCGATTTGGCCCTTGGGCCAGGTCACAATCTGATCGCGGGTATGGCGTTGAAATGCTGTGGCGCATCCGTTCAACCCGTGCCCCGAAAACGTTGCATAAAGAGTTGCGGTCTCAAAGCGGGTGGCGGCTTCTGTTTCCATTCGCGCGGCATGGCCAAACTGGATTTGACGCCGTCCATCGGGCAGTTCCTCGGCGATCATTTTGTGCCCGCCGGACCAGCCATAGTGAAAGCCATACGCCTCGCCGTCGGTATTTGTGGTGCCTTCACAAGGCACGATTAGACCCGGAAAGTGTTCGTGACCTGTGCGGCCAGTCCGGTTCTCACGGTATCGCATGCCTGCCGACCATGCCGTTCGATTAAGCTGGAATTCACCACACCAACGGCCTGCAAAATCGATCATCTCACTGGCGTTTTGTGGGGCGGGAAATACTGGCGCGGACAGCCAATGCAAATGGATCGAGCGATCCGCTTCAAGAATGTGCTTGGCGGTGATAATATGCGTTTGAGGGTTGATCGCGTAAATGGCGGTCAGGGTGAGGCGGTTCTCATCATCACGAAAACTTAGGGTCAGCCCACCATCGGTCCCCGCTTTTTCAAAGCAGAACTTTGGCAACAAAGGTGTGCCGTCTGTATCACGACAAATCAGACCGGGCTGGCCGGGAAATGTGCGCGATGCTTCGGGGCAAATTGATAAATCTGGGTTCTCATCCAGCATGCCGCCGGTCACATCAAGCTGGTAGGCCGCTTGGAGCGTTTCGAGATCCTCATCCGCAGGCAGAGGCGCGCCCCAGTAGATCACTTGAGGTAGCCGCGCGCCTTTGGTTGCCAGAACCAGTGTCTGACGTTCATCGTCTAATCGCCAATGGTGCATGCTATTTGACAGCTCCGAGAGTTAGCCCCGCGATGAAGTGCTTTTGCATTAAGAAAAACATCGCGACAGGAGGTAGTGCAGCAACAATAGAGCCAGCGCTCATTAGGTGGTATGCCGCACGATATTGAGAGTTAAAGCTGGTGATCCCCGCAGTGACAGGTTGCGCGTCCGGACCTTGTGTCAACACAACTGCCCAGAAGTAGTCATTCCATATGAAAGTAAAAATCAACACAGACAAAGCGGCCAAGGCGGGCTTCATTAAGGGCAAAACCACAAACCAGAAAATACGCCACTCTGCGATCCCTTCAACGCGGGCGGCTTCGATTAATTCATATGGTAGGGCTTTGATGAAGTTGCGCATAAACAAAGTGCAAAAGCCCGTTTGGAACGCGATGTGAAAAAGGACCAAACCGACTTTGGTGTCATAAAGTCCAAGGTTCACGGAGATATCCCGCACTGGCACCATCAAGATTTGGAACGGTACAAAGTTGCCTGCGATAAATAAGAAGAAGATCGCGAGGTTGCCTTTGAAGCGGTAAACCCCAAGCGCAAACCCAGTCATGCTTGAAAGAGCAACGGCGCCAATCACAGTGGGAACAGTGATCAGCACAGAGTTGATCATGTAGCGGGGCATATCGCTTTCGAAGAAAACTTTGCCGTAGTTCGTGAACAGCTCAAACGATGTTGGCAGTCCCCAGTAGTTGCCATTTGTGAAGTCGGCAGACGGTTTGATAGAGAACGTTGCCACGGCGATCAGCGGCAAAAGCCAGATTAGTAAAACAATTGGCAGAAGGCCTTGGTACGTCAATTGCCACGTGCGCGATGTCTTTTCGATTGGGGTCGGAAACATTAGCGGCCTCCTCTTTCATCTTGGTACATCGACCACAAAAAGTAGACGATAAAGAACAGCATAATGAAGAAAAGGACCACGGCAATTGCTGCGCCGTATCCCATGCGGAAGCCGAACTCCGAGAGAGATTCCTCGTACATGTAAAAACTCAAGACGCGGGTTGAACCGAAGGGGCCGCCATTGGTCATAACACTGATCAAATCAAATGAACGTAGCGCGCCGATGATGGTCACCACAAAGGCGATGAACGTGGCGGGTTTCAGCTGGGGCAACACCACATACCACAGCATGCGGTGACCCTTTGCGCCATCAAGGCGCGCGGCTTCAATTTGTTCGGGGTCTACGGCGTTCAGGCCCGTAAGATACAAAATCATGCAATAGGCAGTCTGTGGCCATAGACCGGCTGCAATAATACCATAAGTGGCGGTTGACGGATCACCCAAGATATTAACGGGGCCTGCGCCAACCACAGCGAGAATTGCGTTCAGTAATCCTTCGCGGGGAAGGTAGAACCACGAAAATACAAGACCGACAACAACTTGGCTCAACACGAACGGAAAGAAAAAGAGCGATTTATAAAGCCGGATGCCGCGTACTTTTTGGTTGAGCAGCAACGCAATCGACAGACCTGCCGGAATAGCCAGCAAGTACAAAAAGAGCCATTTCAAGTTGTTCCAAAAAGAGGTCTCAAACTTGCGATCACCACCCAGAAGGCGTTCGTAATTTGCTGTGCCCACCCATACTTTTTCGCCCAATCCGTCCCACTCATGAAATGAAATCCAGAACGACTGAAAGATCGGATAAATGACGTAGAACGCAAAGAAAAACATCCCCGGCAGCAAAAACAGCCATGGGGTCACTGCGATCTCGTTACGCTTGTACCAGCTGCGTTGTGGTTGCGATGTGGGGTCGGGCAAGGCCGTCATGTTGGTCGCCTCCGGGCTGGGTCGGTCACCTTATGCGAAAAGCCGATTGTGTCTTTGGAAGCGGATTTTCGAAAAAGCTGATCTTGAGTGCGTTGTTAGAAGTCGGAGGGCAGCGCTGGGCCGCCCTCCGACATTTAGTTTACTTGTAGATACGCTGACGCGCGTCTTCGAGGCGCTCAAGGATATCGTCAAGGTTATCTGGGAATACCATGAACTCTTGCAGACCTTCCATGCCAACGCTTGCCATCTCTGCGGGGAAGTCACGGTCGAAGAACTGCGCTACGCCGCCTTTGGCATTGCCGGACAGCATTGCAAAACCCTGCTCAAGGAACTCATCCGCGTCTACGCTTGAAGCTGCGTTAACCGGAAGCTGACCAAGTGCGTCGCCAGAGTTGATTTTTGTTTGCACATCAGCGGATGTGACGAACTGCAGGAACGCACGGGCGTTATCTTTGTTCGACGCATTGGCCGGGATGTGGAACGTATCAGTTGGCGCATCTTCGCCTTGTGGCAGGGACGCATCGATCAGTGGGAACTGATAGAAATCAATCTGATCATCGCTAAGGCCTGCATCGCGCATTGGTGCTACAGCGAAGTTACCGATCAAATATGACGCGGCTTCACCGTCTGTCATGAACTTAAGCGCTTCTTGCCAGCTGTATGACTGGTGGTCGTCAATGTAGCCGCCCATGTCGATGATCTTGCGCCAGTTTGCAAAAGTCTCGCGGACACGTGCATCGGTCCATTCAACTTCACCACGTGCGAGCTGCATGTGGAAATCGAAGCCGTTTGTCCGCATGTTCAGGTAGTCAAACCAGCCGCCTGCAGTCCAAAGGAACTTGGTGCCGATTGCGTAACATTTCTTACCTGAGTCGACGATTTTTTGGCAGTTGGCGAGTTCTTCTTCAAAGGTGGTTGGCTCAGTTAGGCCCAACTCTTTGAACATGTCTTCACGGTAGTACATACCCCACTGATAGTATGTATAGGGCACGCCCCACTGCTTGCCATCAAGGGTCATCGCGCCTTTTACGGCATCAAGGCCGGGCAGGTCACCGTTTTCATACATGTCGGAGATGTCTTCAAAAAGACCCGCGTTCACGTAAGGGCCCATCCGGTTTGCCGCATACCAGTTCACAACGTCAGGTGCGTTGGCTGTCAGGGCGTTACGGATCTGTGTCTTCCACGCTTCGCGGTCAACGATTTCCAGATCAATGTTCAGGTCTGGGTGCTTTTCGCCAAATTCTTTGGCAAGACCTTCCATAACTGCGCGAGGCGCAGGGTTTGACATGTCAGAGATAATTCGCAGATTGCCTGACAATTTCTTACCGTGGCCGTCAGCGACGGCGCCGGTTGCAAGTGCAGCAAATCCAAGCGCCGCTACAGACGCTTTCAAAATGGAACGCATGGTATCCTCCCTAGGTGCTTCCAACTATGTATTTGGTTTCATTATTTGAAACCACGTTTTACATATTGAAATGATAACGCCGACTCGCATAGGCTTGTCAACAGGGCTGTCGCAAGTTGTCAGCCCGCTTGGGAGGAAAGTGATCATGAACGTGGACGCGAGTGGCGGAACAGTTGGCAAGGCGCTCGATGTGCTCGACCGCGTAGCCGAGTTCAATCGGCCCGTTCGGTTTGCAGAGCTGCTTGCCGCATCGCCCTACCCCAAGGGGACGCTGTACCGCCTTATGCAAACTTTGACCCGCGAGGGCATGTTGGTGTTCGACCCTGATCGACAGAGCTATTCGCTTGGTGTGCGGCTTGTTCGTTTGGCCCATGCGGCGTGGCGGACGTCATCATTGGCACCAATTGCGCGCCCGCATTTGGATGCGCTTGCCGCTGAAACAGGTGAAACGGTTCACCTCGCGCAGCTGGATCAGGCGCAAGTGTTGTACGTGGATAAGCGCAACATGGCAGAACCGGTGGAGATGTATTCATCCGCTGGCAAAGTGGGGCCTGCGTATTGCACAGGTGTCGGCAAAGCCATGCTTGCGCACCTCCCGGAAGAAACGCTGAGCCAGATCATGCCGCTGCAATTGTTTCATAAATTCACGGAGCACACCCTGACTGATGAGGCCTCCTTGCGAGCCCAACTGGCAGAAATTCGCGCCCACGGATACGGATTTGACCGCGAAGAACACGAGCCAACCATCATTTGTGTGGCGTGCCCCATTTTAAGCGAACGGGGGCGCGTGCTTGGTGCGCTGTCTGTCACATCGACCACTGCGCGCACAAATCTGGCAGCGCTTGAGCAGCTTGTGCCGCGCATACAACAAACAACAACAGCGATTGCAGCTGAGGTGCAAGACTGGCGCTTCCCTGACACAGTTGCCCAATAGGTAGAGGATTAAGTCATGTCTGGTGTTAAGCTAAACAACGTCATCAAGCGCTACGGCGAAACGCAGGTCATTCACGGGATTGATCTGGATATCCAAGATGGCGAATTCTGCGTTTTTGTTGGCCCCTCTGGCTGTGGCAAATCTACGTTGCTTCGGATGGTGGCAGGTCTTGAGGAAACCACTGAAGGACAGATCAGCATTGGGCCCCGTGATGTGACGCGGCTCGATCCATCGCTTCGTGGTGTCTCGATGGTATTTCAGACCTACGCGCTTTACCCGCACATGACTGTCAAAGAAAACATGGGATTCGGCCTGAAAATGAACGGCCATCCCAAAGCCGAGATTGAACAAAAGGTTGCTGAGGCGTCGCGCATTTTGAAGCTGGATGAGTACCTTGCTCGCAAGCCAGCCGCGCTTTCAGGTGGGCAACGTCAGCGGGTATCGATTGGCCGTGCGATTGTACGTGGGCCCGAAGTATTTCTTTTCGATGAGCCGCTTTCCAACCTGGACGCAGAATTGCGCGTTGAAATGCGTGTGGAAATCGCACGTCTGCACGAAGAAATCGGCGCCACCATGATCTACGTTACTCACGATCAGGTCGAGGCGATGACGCTTGCGGATAAGATCGTTGTGCTGCGTTTAGGCCGAATTGAGCAAGTGGGCGCGCCCATGGACCTTTACCGCGATCCTGACAATAAATTTGTGGCTGGCTTTATCGGCTCGCCCGCGATGAATTTTGTGAATGGCACGGCAATCAAAGACGGCTTCGACGTGCCTGCGTTTGGCACGAATATGAAGCTATCTGTTGAGCAACCTTCAAACGGCACTGCGGTTAGCCTTGGGCTGCGCCCCGAGCACGCGCAGATTGTCGATGGTGATACATTTACGGTTGAGTTGACCGAAGCACTCGGCGGCGTGTCGTACGCCTATCTGTCTTCAAAAACGGGCGAAAAAATTGTTGTCGAGGAGCGTGGTGATCACCGGTCTGCCAAAGGCGATTTAGTCGGCCTGTCGTTCGACGTGGATCGCGTCATGGTGTTTGACGGCCTATCGGAAGAGCGTATTCGTTAAAGAAAGCTGCCCGGAAATCAAAGCGCCCCGGTCCGTTTGGCTTGGCGGCCCTTTGTTGTTTACACTTAGTTGCGCAGTGCGTTTGCCTCTGCGATCAGATCACGACCCATCTGCGCAAACAGATCTCCGTAGTCCAATGTTACCCAGTTTTCCTTGATGCGGTTATCTGCGACGCGGTAGAAATCCATCACGCGCAGGGTAAGGGCGCGGCCATCGGCGGGTTGGCCAAGATAGTCGCCCTGAAACGTCATGGTCATCGACGGCCAGCCGCTAACGGCAGCATAGTTTGCATCCCCGATGCGGCAGTAGTGGTTCCCACCTTTGCGGTCAGGAAACGCATCAAGGAATGGCACGCGGTGATCTTTGCTAAACCCTTCCCAGCGGTAGTTTGACCCGATCCCGGCAGGTCCGTACCACATCATGTCGTCGGCCCATGTGCCGTCTTCGCCAGTCTGGCTCGCGCTTGTTTTGGTGACGGGGTCAAAGACATGAAGCGCGCCCAACATCCGCTGCACAACATTTAGGGATGCATCGCCGCCTTCGGTTTGCGGGCAAAGGCCATCCTGTGTGGCGGGGGCAGGAAATGTAATCTCAGTTCCCAGTGAGGGCAGGGGAAGGCAGCCCGCTTGGTGCATAACATCGGGCAAATCAAAGATGATTTTGGCTTCTGTAATCTGACCGTTTTCAATGTGGTAGAATTCACCTGTGCGCAAAAACACCAAAGAATCGGAAGGCAGCAACCCGAATAAAGGCTTGGTGAAGTTGCCAACGTAATGAGTGACCGCGGCACACCAGTACCCGCCTTGTTCGCGAATATTGTCCCCGCCGATAAAAATCAGGTCGCGCCGATGAACATCGGCAAGCGCATTGCGGATGGGTGTGATGAAGCTTTCAAAAATCGCGTCGCGCCCCACTAACTCGTTCACAGGCCAAGCTACTGAAAATACGGCATCTTCAGCGATAACATCTGCTCCGTCGCCTGCTGTCCACAAGGTTTGCAGAGCGTTTCTTGGATCAACGGTCATCGGCGCATCTCGCGTTTTTTGCTGTTTGTGTAAAAAGCGAATTGCAAATAGAGCATCTCGAGTCTAGCCTTTTTGCAAACGTGTGCAAAAATGGCGCACGGGCCACGATGCAGGGGGAAGTGATGGCTGAAATTCAGCTTAAGAATGTTGGTAAGCGGTGGGGTAGTTTTGTTGGGGTTCAGAATTTCGACCTAACGATCGCTGATCAGGAGTTTCTCGTCCTCCTCGGGCCATCTGGCTGCGGCAAGACGACGACAATGCGTATGATCGCTGGCCTCGAAGACGTCACTGAGGGTGACATCATCATTGATGGCGAGCGTGTGAATGATCTTGAACCAAAAGACCGTGACATCTCGATGGTGTTCCAGTCTTACGGTCTCTACCCGAACATGAATGTCTACGACAACATTCGCTTCCCGTTAAAAGTGCGCAAAGTCCCAACTGCAGAGCACGACGAGCGTGTGATGCGCGCAGCTGCGATGGTTGAGTTAGAGCCGTTCTTGCACCGTAAGCCTGCGGAACTTTCGGGCGGTCAACGACAGCGTGTGGCGCTGGCGCGTGCAATCGTGCGTGAACCGAATGTCTTCTTGATGGACGAGCCGCTATCCAACCTTGACGCAAAGCTGCGCGTCTCGACCCGTGCGCAGATCAAGAACCTTAGTCACGAACTTAAGGTAACGACCATTTACGTCACGCACGATCAGATTGAGGCGATGACACTTGCGGACCGCGTTGTTGTTATGAAGCAGGGTGTTGTTCAGCAGGTTGGTACGCCAACTGATATTTACGACGCGCCAGCAAACACATTTGTGGCCAGCTTCATCGGCTCGCCTGCGATGAACCTTGTTGAAGGTGAAATGAAGGCGGGCGTCTTTAGTGCCGATGGTATTTCGGTCGGCGGACTGACAGCACCTGATGGGCCGATCACTTTGGGTTTCCGCGCCGAAGATGCGTCTGTTGTGGACGGCAAGGGCGATGCGAACGCGCCTGCCTACACCATGGAGTTGTTGGGCGACGCAACAATGGTCGCTATCCGTATTGGTGGGGCGTTGGTTAATGTGAAGGCCAGCAAAGACTACCGGACAGAGATTGGCGCACCGGTTGCGGTGTCGATATCTGCAGAAATTTGTCACCTGTTCCGTTCGGACACTGGTGAGCGATTGGAGGCGTAAGCCTTCTAATAAATGTCTCCGCAGTCAATTGTGGGGCGTCAATTGGGTGGCTCGCTGCCCTTTTAAAGCAAACAGGGAGAGACTTATGTTTCTGAAAAAAATTACAACTGCGGTGGCGATTTCCATCGCTGCTACGGCTGCGGCGCAAGCCGCTGGCCACTCGAACTGCGGCATTGATGCAGGTCGTGTAAACATTGTTGGTAACGAATTCCCAGCGATCCAAACTGTTGGTGCAGGTGCTGTCGCATGTGCAAACGACAACGTTGAGGTGAAAACAAACCTTACTGCGGACCACCAAAAGATCAACGTCGCTGGCATGACATCCAACCCTGCTGAGTACACATCAGCAATCGTTGCCAACTCATCTATCGTGGCATTGATGAACGAAGACGTCATCCGCCCGCTTGACGATCTGGTTGCCGAGTACGGCCAAGACCTCAAGAAAAACCAGCTGATCACCGTGAACGGCAAAGTTATGGCAGTTGCTTTCATGGCAAACGCGCAGCACCTGGTGTACCGCGCGGATGTTCTTGAAGAAGCTGGCGTTGAAGTGCCAACAACATACGAAGAAATGCTGGCCGGTGCGAAAAAGATCCGCGACATGGGCATCTTGGAAAACCCACTTGGCGGCGCATACAAAGCTGGTTGGAACCTCGCACAGGAGTTCAACAACATGTACATCGGCCACGGCGGCGAGTTCTTTAAGCCGGGTTCAGCCGAAGTAGACATCAACAACGAAAAAGGCGTCGCGACGCTGACCATGTTGAAGTCACTTTCAGAGTACATGTCACCCGACTTCCTCACACATGACTCAAACGCAACAAACGCCGAATACCGTGCGGGCAACGTTGCAATGATGAACATGTGGGGCAGCCGTGCAGCTGGTCTTGTTACCGAAGAAGGTGTGCCACAAGAAGTGGTTGACGGTTTTGCGATTGCGGGCCCTATGACTGTTGCTGGCGGTGATACACCTGCAACAACACTGTGGTGGGACGGTTGGACAGTGTCCAAAAACATCTCTGACGAAGACGCAACGGCAACATTCAAAGCGCTTACAAAAGCGATTGAACCAGCGATCCTCGACGATGCAGAAGTTGCGACACAAGCTGTTTGGTTGATTGATGGCTATGAGCCAACTGAAGCAGCCAAAGGCGTATTTGCAGCTGCTGCAGCTAACTCAGTGCCATACCCAATGGTGCCTTACCAAGGTCTGTTGCACTCCGCACTTGGTGCAGAGCTTTCAGACTTCATGCAGGGTAAAGAAAGCGCAGAGCAAGCGTTGTCAGACGTTGAAGCAGCCTACACAGCTGCTGCTAAAGAGCAGGGCTTCTTGAACTAAGAGCTATGACTTTCGGGCGGGACCAATCGCGGTCCCGCCCCTTTTTATTTACGATACTGACGGCCGTTGAGGACCTTAATAGATGAAGCATAAAACGTTCTTTTGGTTTTTCCTGCCGACAGCATTAGCGATGCTTTTGTTTATCGCGTTTCCAATTATCTCAGTTGTGATCCAATCTTTGTTTACGCCTCATGAGGCGGTCCTTTTGACCGTTGAGAATTGTGGCCCCTTTGGCTGTACGACTGAAACATCAATCGACCAAGAGGCGACCGCCGCCCTAAAATTAGCCGAGCCTTTGGGCCGGTTTGCGGGCCTCTCTATTTATCTTGATCGTGGACACCTTGCAGTGAATGAAGTGGCTGCCTTGTGGTCTGGGCGCGAAAGCATTGGTGGCTTTTTCGACGGGCTGAAGAACCTGCCATTCTACCGCGCTATGTACTTCACGCTTACCTATACATTTGTTGTGACGCCGCTTTTGATCGTTCTTGGCTTTGCCATCGCGGTTGGGGTTAACTCGCTGCACCGCCATCTTAAGGGCCTTGTGATTTTCTTTTCACTACTGCCAATGATTGTGACGCCGTTGATTGGCTCACTCATTCTGTTTTGGATGATCGACAGCCGCGGCGTGCTTGGTAGCGCGATCCAATTCCTTGCCGATGATCCAGACCTGTCATTGAAGGCCAACACAGCACTCACATGGATCACTCTGATGGTTTATGGTGTCTGGCACTCAGCACCATTTGCCTTCGTTGTCTTCTACGCAGGCCTGCAAACATTGCCCCAAGATACATTGGAATCCGCTATGATTGATGGTGCGAGCCGCTGGCAGCAAATCCGCTACGTTGTGATCCCGCATTTGATGCCGCTTGTGACGTTCGTGGCCTTGATCCAATTGATGGATAACTTCCGCGTCTTTGAACCGATTGTGGGCTTTAACGCCGAAGCGCACGCGACTTCGCTTAGTTGGATCATCTACAACGACTTGGGTGGTGAGACGCGCTTGCTGTCCTCTGCTGCTGCAACGTCAGTACTTACGATTATCGGCGTCGCAATTTTGTTGTCACCTGTATTGGTCCGCACTTGGCGCGACTTCAACGCCAAGACTTAAGGAAAGGGATCAAATATGAGCTCGAAAGCGACACAACAGCCCCTCGGCCTTCGCATCGCTATTTATGCCTTTATCGGTATCTGGTTGATGATGGCGGCGTTCCCATTTCTTTGGACGCTTTGGGGGTCATTCAAAGTTGAATTGGACTTCTTCTCAATCACCAATTGGAAAGATGCGTTGTTTGGTCCGCGCACAGAAGCCACATATGGCAGCTCGCTTACTGGCGCGGGCTATGAAGGTGCGTGGATACAAGAAGAGTTCTGGCGCGCTGTTTTGAACACGTTCATCGTGTGCTTTTTCGTGGTCTGCACATCGCTGACCATCGGGACGCTTGGTGGTTACGCGCTTTCGCGGTCAGGCTTTAAGTACACGTTTTGGTTGCTGATCATTGCGCTGATTTTCCGCGCTATGCCGCCCATCACGTTGGTGTCAGGGTATCTGCTTCCGTTTTTTGAATGGAACCTCTGGGGAATCCTACCCACATCAATCATTGTGTTGGTCGCTATTAACCAGCCGTTCACATTATGGATGCTTCATAGCTTTTTCCAGAAAATTCCGAAGGAACTGGACGAAAGTGCTAAGGTGGATGGCTGTACCCAGTTTCAAGCCTTCCGCCATGTGATCATCCCCGTGATGTGGCCGGGTGTTATTACAACGGGTCTGTTTAGCTTCCTGCTGGCCTACAATGACTTTGCGGTTACTGCGATGTTGCTGAGCAAAGAGAACCAGACAATGGTGCCGAAAATCGCCTCGTTCCTGGGGACCACCCAGACCGAAGGAAACGTGATGTTCGCTGTTGCAGCTGTTGTTTCAGCCACGGTACCGCTGTTCATCTTAGTGATGTTCTTCCAGCGTCAGATCGTGAGCGGCCTGACAGCGGGTGCCGTAAAGGGCTAATCTCGTATCCAGTAAAGCTCATGAAGACAGCAAAAGCAGGTTGGTTCATCCGGCCTGCTTTTTTGTTGGTGTGTGGGGGAGGTGGGCGATGTCTTGCAGAGCATTGTCGCGTTCTATCTCTTACTGTCTTCGTCCTGTCCAAGATGTCACGCGCGCAGCAAAAAGGCGGTCCCATAAAAGGCCGCCTAAGGTTTTTTGTTAGTAAGAGTGTTTGAAGCTACAGCCCCCTTAGCGCTTGTCGTAGTAAAGCCCGACAACATGCTCTGCTTGTGCAAAAAACAACCAGCGCGCAACGATGACACCGGCCACGTGCGCCAACACCGCGACCAGTGCGAGAGCGTGATTAAAGGGCAAAAGCAAAAGCAACATAGGTGTGAACAACAGCACAACCGAGATGATTTGTAGCTTCACAGCATGTTTGCGCCCCACGATGTGGATCATTTCTTTCATAAGATAGTTGCTGCCTGTGTGGGGCGGTTCGAACTGGCGGACAGACCCGATGTTGCCCAGCTGTGTAGCCGACGCGATTGTACTGCCCGCGGCGCTAAAGCGGTCATCGGCGGTCAAGAAAATGAAAAGCTGCAAGAGGGCCGCGGCAGGCAAAAACCAAACAGCCAGGCTGACTTGTCCAGCAAGCAGTGCACCGCCTGAAACAGCGTAAGCGATGAACATGACTGAGGTGGTAGGATGGTTCCAACGGGGCACGGTCTTGAGCTGTGCATAGATCATGGACGTGCCGTAAACGGTTGCCAACGCAAGCGCTGATCCAACGTAGCCAAGCAAAGGAATGCGCATGTTCAAAAAGACTAACGCCGCTCCGTAAATGCCCATGACAAGCAGTGTCGCCACCGCAAGGCATCCCTCGCGTGAGAGCCAGCTTGTGCGCCACTGGCTGAAGGACTTGAGAATGTTCTTCGGGTTCCCGAGATGGAATGTCGAAGAGATGATCCCACCAACGGCAAGAAGATAGGCAATAGCGAACCAGATGAACGCCGAAAGACCCGTGGGGGATGGCATGCCCAGCCCCAAGAAAATCATCAGCCCAAAGCCCAAGCCGGAAAGGACTGTGAATAGAATAATGGATGGTGCTGGATGCATCAGAGTTTCTCCAGTGCTTTATCGAGCCAGCCCAGAATACCTTTGGCATCTGGCGCAACAGGCTCAAGAAGGGGTGCGAGGATGTCGATATCACCGGTGTTGGTATAGTCATCCTTCAATCGAGGAGGCAGGTATTTGTTAACAGGTTTGGTGCCTTGCTCTGGCATCAAATCAACGCCGCCACGTTCAGCCACAAGCTTTGAGACGTCTGAGTTCTCGTCACCTAAATCGCCAAAGTGACGGGCACCCGCAGGACAGGTCCGAACGCAGGCGGGCTGGCGGTCCTCTTCGGGCAGGTTTTCATTGTAAATCCGGTCAACGCAGAGGGTACATTTTTTCATGACGCCTTCTTGTTGGTCCAACTCCCGCGCTCCGTAGGGGCAGGCCCAAGCGCACAGACCACAACCGATACAGTCAGCTTCATTTACCAGAACAATACCGTCTTCAACACGCTTGTAGCTGGCACCTGTCGGGCAGACGGTGACACACGGTGCGTCGTCACAATGCAGGCATGATTTGGGGAAGTGGATCAGTTGGGCAGGGCCTGCCTCGGGCTGTACTTCGTAGCTGTGAACACGGTTCAGAAACGTACCTGATGGGTTGGCGCCGTACGCATCCTGATCGGACAGGGGGGCGCCGTAGTTTTCGGTGTTCCAGCCTTTGCAGGACACCACGCAGGCGTGGCAGCCAACGCAGGTATCGAGGTCAATGACCAATCCCAGTTTCTTTTTCGTATGGGTTGGCAGAGTTGTCATGCGAGCCCCCTCAGAGTTGTGTGTGATATATAGGTGATGGGTTCTTCTTTGCTGGCATCCCATGTGGCAACGAACCAGATGAAAGACCCAACCATTACTGCGATGGCGGCAGCAACGCCTAAGAGTGTCAGTTTTACAGGGCTCATTTTCCCAGCTTCCATGCAAGGTCTTTGGGGCCTTTGCCGACAGGCGATTTTTGCGGCGCAAAATTAGGTAGGGTTTGCCCCGCAACATCTGATTTTTCGATGCGCACTTTAAGATCGAACCACGCGGCCTGACCGGTGATCGGATCAGAGTTTGCCCAACGCATACCGTCACCGTTTGCGGGCAGCAGTTCGTGGATGAGATGGTTCAGCAAAAAGCCTTTGGTCGTTTCTGGTGCGTTCTCTTCAAGGGCCCACGCGCCCTTACGCTTACCAATCGCGTTCCATGTCCAAACGGTGTTGTCATTGAGCGCAGCCATGTGTGCTACTGGAACAACGATCTCGCCGTGGGGAGACACAACCTTGGCCCAATCGCCTTCTTCAAAACCGTTCTCTTCCCATATTTTGGTCGGAACATAGAGAGGGTTGTGGCCATGGATTTGGCGCAACCACGCGTTCTGGCTGCCCCACGAGTGATACATTGCCATAGGACGCTGTGTCAGCGCCGTGACAGGGTATTGGTCCGCAAGGTTCTCAGGCTCGTTGGAATACCAGATCGGAAGCGGGTCGAGAGTGTGTTTGATACGCTCGCGCAGGTGCTCTGGTGGTTGGCGCTCTCCGTGGCCTTCGGCAGCCAGTTGGAATTTACGCATCGGCTCCACATAAAGCTGGAAGATATAGGGCTGGACTGCATCAAAGAAGCCCATCTTCACGGCCCAATCTTGGTAGCCCATGTTGAACGGTTTGTAGTAGGCTGCGTCCTCTGGGACGTGCTCCATCCAAAAGCCGCCGTTTTCGATATAGGCATCAAGCTGTGCTTCGTTTACTTCGCCGCGGCCACCTTGCAGACCGTCTTCGCCTACGCGCCAGCCCGCCAGTGGGCCAACACCGGGACGGCGGATGTGATTGGTGATGTAGTCGGCGTAGTCTTCGTATTTTTGGCTGCCGTCTTCATTCACGAAACCGGCCAATCCAAGACGTGCGCCAAGATCACAAAGGGCTGACTGGAAACCCTTTACGTCGCGGTCAGGCTCAACAACTGGCCAGCGAATAGCGTCTGCCACGGCGTCGGCTTCACAGATTGGCCGGTCCAAAAGCGAGATGCAATCGTGGCGCTCAAGATAGGTCGTATCGGGCAGGATCAGATCGGAATAAGCGACCATCTCGGATGAGTACGCATCAGAATAGATGATGTTCGGAATGACGTAATTGCCGTCCTCATCTTTATCCGTGAGCATCTCAATGACACCGGATGTGTTCATGGATGAGTTCCAAGACATGTTCGCCATATACATAAATAGCGTATCAATCTTGTAAGGATCGCCCGCATGGGCATTGGAAATTACCATGTGCATCATGCCGTGCGAGGACATGGGGTTTTCCCATGTAAACGCTTTATCGATACGTGCGGCAGTGCCGTCTTCGCGCAAGCAAAGGTCATCTGGCCCATGGGTGAAGCCCAAGTGTGGCCCGTCAAGTGCAGCACCCGGAGTGACTTTGCAGTGCGGTTTGGGGTGCGCTGTTGCTGGCTTGGGGTAGGGCGGTTTGAACCGCATGCCGCCCGGCGTTTCAACAGAGCCGAGCATAATTTGCAAAACGTGTAGTGCGCGGCAGGTTTGAAAGCCGTTGGCATGTGCTGAAATTCCGCGCATCGAGTGGAACGAAACGGGCCGCCCCACCATTTTATCATGCTTCTTGCCGCGGAAATCTGTCCAAGGACGATCTAGCTCAATCGCTTGGTTAAACGCGACATCAGCTAATTCGGCGGCAAGTTTGCGGATGCGTTTTGCTGAAATACCGCACCGCTCTGCGACTGCTTCGGGGGTGTATTCCTCGGACATGTACCGCTCGATCATGTGGTGGAATACGGTGCGGTGTGTGACACCTGCCTTGCGGTGTGTGCCAGCAAGATCGGGATAAACGCCCTGGCCATCAAAAGGTGCAAGCTTGCCAGTATTGCGGTCGATGACCAACGCTTTGCCGTCTTTGTCTTTCAGGAACAGACCTTCTTCGGCGCTACCGTTGGTTTCATCCAAAAGAACCGGCGCGTTTGTGAATTGTGAAAGATAATCAAGGTCAATTTTACCCGCTTTGATCAAGCAGTGCAGCATCGACAGGATGAACAAGCCATCTGTGCCCGGTGTGATGCCGACCCACTCATCTGCAACGGCGTTATACCCTGAGCGGATTGGATTGACGCCAACAACTTTGGCGCCGCGGGCTTTGATTTTGCCCAGACCCATCTTGATTGGATTGCTGTCATGGTCTTCGGCAACACCGAAAATCATCAGCATTTTGGTGTGGTCCCAATCTGGTTGCCCAAACTCCCAAAAAGCACCGCCCATAGTGTAAATACCGGCTGCAGCCATATTGACCGAGCAGAAGCCACCGTGGGCTGCGTAGTTTGGCGTGCCGAAACCTTGGGCCCAAAGCGACGTGAAACTCTGTGATTGGTCACGGCCCGTAAAGAACGCCAGTTTTGAAGGGTCTTCGTCGCGGATAGGCTTTAGCTTGGACACTGCAATGTCATAGGCCTCTTCCCATGTGATTTCTTCAAACTCACCAGAGCCACGCTCGCCGACCCGTTTCATGGGCGCGCGCAGACGTGAAGGCGCGTTGACCTGCATAATACCGGCCGAGCCCTTGGCGCAGAGCACACCTTGGTTTACAGGGTGGTCTTTGTTGCCTTCGATATAGGCAACTTTGCCTTCCTTCATGTGCACATTGATGCCGCAACGGCAGGCGCACATATAGCAGGTGGTTTTACGGACTTCGTCGCTAACTTTCGGGGACGTGTCCACGACTGGCTGATTAAATCCCATAATTCCTCCTCAGGGTCGGTTTTGGATGTACAGCGCGGTGCTGCGGTCCATGGGTCATTTGTTGGCGGCGGTTACAATTGCGGCAAGGGCAGCGGATGCCATGCGCGCGGCAGGTGGATCGGCACGAGAGGTCAGCAAGATAGGAACAGCCGCCCCCATCACGATGCCCGCAGCACACCCACCGGCCATGTAAACGGCAGATTTGAAGATGGCGTTTCCTGAAACAATGTCAGGGACGATGATCGCGTCGGCTTGGCCCGCGACCGGATCATCCATCAGTTTTTTGGCCGCAACGGCTTCAGGCGACAGGATAAGATCCATGGCCAGTGGTCCGGAGAAATCAGCATTCGTGATCTCGCCTTTCGCCCATGTGGCAAGCTCGGAGGCATCAACGGATGAAGGGACGGAGGGGATCACGCTTTCAGTAGCGCTTAAAAACGCAACTTTGGGACGATCAGTGCCGAGTAAATGCAACAGGCGCACCACTTCGCGTGTGGCGTCTTGGCGAGTTTCCATGTTGGGGCTGACGTTTACGGCGGCATCCGAGATGGTCAGCGCACCGCCGTTTGGGTGACCGATGTGGAAAATATGAACCAATCGCTTGCCCGCGCGCAGGCCAGCATCGCGGTTCAGGGCGGATTTCATGAAAACATCGGTATGCAGGTGCCCCTTCATCAAAACATCCGCGCGGCCCTCGCCACAGGCAAATGCTGCAGCCTTTCCTGATGCTTCTTCGCCCTCCGCCTCAATCAATTCAAACGCAGAGATGTCCCAATTCAGCTTATCCGCTTCGGCTTCGATCAAAGCGCGCTCGCCCGTAAACACAGGCTCCATGATGCCAGCTTGTGTGGCGTCGCGGGCGGCTTCCATCGGCAGTGCTGCACCGGCGCGGGCAATGGCGACGCGCGGTGTGGGGGCGGCTTGGGCTTGGCGCAGTAACTCTGGTGGGCAAACGACAGAGTTTGTGCTCAGAAAATTGTTTGTCTTTGCCATAGCGCGTTTGTTCCCGTTGCTCCGCATGGTCGAAGGCATCTGTGCATGCACAAATCTTTTCCATGTCTTTTCACCTCAAAACCCGCCTCAGTTTCCTGAGGCGGGTAATGTTTAGCGATGCGGCGGTGTGCTTATTCAGCAGCCATATCAGATGCTGAGACGCCCGCTACTGCGACCGGCTTTTTCATCGCGTCGCGACGGAAAGGCTCGCCCAGTTCTTGGTTCAGCATGACTTCGATCAATGTCGTAACACCGTCTTCCATCTGCGCTTTGATCGCTGTGTTTAGCACATCTGTGAGTTCTTCCATTGTGCGCGCTGCAACACCTTTGAGGCCACATGCGTTGGCGATGCCCGCATACGAAACTTCGGTGTCCAGCTCAGTGCCGACGAAGTTATCGTCGAACCACAAGGTTGAGTTGCGCTTTTCAGCACCCCACTGGTAGTTGCGGAACACGATCTGCGTAACTGCAGGCCAGTCGCCGCGGCCGATAGCAGTCAATTCGTTCACTGCGATACCGAACGCGCCGTCACCTGCAAAACCAACGACCGGAACATCTGGTTGGCCGATTTTCGCACCAACGATTGCAGGCAAACCGTATCCACATGGGCCGAACAGGCCAGGTGCAAGGTACTTACGGCCTTCGTCGAAGTCTGGGTAGGCGTTACCGATTGCACAGTTGTTGCCGATGTCTGAAGAGATAATTGCTTCGCGTGGCAGAGCGGCTTGGATAGCACGCCACGCCATACGAGGGGACATCCAGTCAGGCTTTGCATCACGTGCGCGCTGGTTCCAAGTTGTGCCTGGATCGTCGTCTTCGTGATCCATGGAGGCCAGTTGCTGTGCCCACGCTGATTTCGTCTGCGCAATTGTTGCTTTGCGCTCTTCGCGGCCTGCGTCGCCTGCAGATGCGTCCAGCTGGCCCAAGATACCTTTTGCAACTTTGGCTGCGTCACCGACGATGCCCACAGTTACTTTCTTGGTCAAACCAATGCGATCTGGGTTGATGTCGACCTGAATGATTTTCGCGTCTGCTGGCCAGTAATCAATGCCGTAACCAGGGAGTGTGGAGAACGGGTTCAGGCGTGTGCCGAGGCACAAAACAACGTCGGCTTCGGAAATCAGTTCCATGCCTGCTTTTGAGCCGTTGTAGCCCAATGGACCTGCAAACAATGGGTGCGAGCCTGGGAATGCATCGTTGTGCTGGTAGCCTACACAAACTGGTGCGTCGAGACGTTCAGCCAATGCAATAGACGCATCGATGCCGCCTTTTGACAGAACAACGCCAGCACCATTCAGGATAACTGGGTTTTTCGCGTTTGAGATAATCTCAGCGGCTTTTGCAACTGATGTCTCGCCGCCTGGTGAGACTTCAAAATCGATTGGCTCAGGGATTTCGATGTCAACAATCTGTGTCCAGTAGTCACGCGGGATGTTGATCTGTGCAGGGCCTGAAAGACGCTTTGCTTTTGAGATGACGCGAGCAAGTACTTCGGCAACGCGGCTCGGGTCGCGTACTTCTTCTTGGTAAGCAACCATGTCTTCGAACAGCTTCATCTGCTCAACTTCTTGGAAACCACCTTGGCCGATTGTTTTGTTCGCTGCCTGCGGTGTAACCAAAAGCAATGGTGTGTGGTTCCAATACGCGGTTTTCACAGCCGTCACGAAGTTCGTGATGCCTGGGCCGTTCTGCGCAATCATCATGGAGACTTCACCAGTGACGCGTGTGTAGCCGTCAGACATGAAGCCTGCGCTGCCTTCGTGCGCACAGTCCCAGAATTTGATGCCAGATTTAGGGAACAAATCTGAGATGGGCATCATGGCTGAACCGATGATGCCAAATGCGTGGCGGATGCCGTGCGATTGCAGCGTTTTGACGAACGCTTCTTCCGTAGTCATTTTCATGAGGCAGTCTCCTTTTAATTTGAGGGCAACATACTCGGATTCGTGAACCTCTGAGTAGGTCCAGTTTTGTGCTCAATTAAGTCCAGTCAGATTGCCGCGGCCAGTATTTCAATGCCTTTTGCGATCCGTTCCTCGGGAATTGACGAATACGCGAGACGATAATGACAAACGCGGTCCTCTTTTTGCAAAAAGAACGGACCACCGGGTTCAATCAAAACGCCTTGGGGCTTTAGTGCGCGGGCTAATTCCATTGTATTGTGCCTGTTTTCAGCTTTCATCCAAATGCTAGATCCGCCAAACGCACCGCGACCGGAAACAGTTAAGCCATTATGATCAATCGCTTTTTCCATTTCCATGCGGCGGCGATAAAATGCCTTGGACATACGTTTGATCAGTGCGTCGTAGTGTCCGAGGGACAAAAAGTACGCAGCAGTGCGTTGAATTTGCCCCGGGGGGTGACGCAGAACCGATGCGCGCAGCTTGCGAGCCTGTTTGATAAAGGGCGCGGGGCCGACCATGTAGCCAAGCCGCAAACCTGGCGCCAGCGATTTTGAGAATGAGCCGATATAGATTACCCGTCCGTCCTGATCGAGTGACTTCAGCGCAGGAGAGGGAGCCTTCAGAAATGACATCTCAAATTCGTAGTCGTCTTCTACGATCAAAAAGTCCTCTGATGCGGCGCGATTAAGCAGTTCTGTTTTACGTTCAAGCGGCATTGAGGCTGTGGTGGGGCATTGATGTGAGGGGGTGCAAAAAACCACATCAATGTCTTTGGGAAGTAAATCTGGCGGCAGCCCGTCTTCATCCACTGGGATGTGGTGAAGGTTGCACCTGCTCTGCATCAGGATGTCCCGCAGGCCCGGATAGCAGGGCTCTTCCATCACCGCGTTGCGACGCTGTGTTAGTAGCAGTTGTGCGGACAGCCATAGCGCGTTTTGAGCACCCATTGTGACCAGAATTTCATCTGGGCGCGCTTTGATACCCCTGCGGGGCAGGGTGTGACGTGCGATGAATTCGATCAATTTTGGATCGTCTTGATCAACGTAATCTGTTGTTAATGCGTCAAAATCGCGCTTACCGAGTGCTTGTAATGCGCACAGCCGCCAGTTGGCGCGATCAAATAGCGTAGGGTCCGCTTGTCCGTAGATGAATGGGTATTGGTAGCGTTGCCAGTCGGCAGGCTTGGCCAATTGAGGCACGTCGCTGTTGCGGTGCGCCAAGACGCGTGACCATTCGACCGCGTCGTTTGTGGGTCTAAGTGATGGCATCTCTGGTGGTTGCGGCGCATTTTCCGAGACGTAATATCCGGACCTGCCGCGCGCGACGATATAATCGTCAGCCAGCAAGTCGGTATAGGCAAGGGTCACCGTAATTCGGCTGACACCTAGATGCGTGGCGAGTTTGCGTGAAGAGGGTAGCTTCTCACCTGGTTTAAAGCGCCCAGACAGAATGCCTTCGGCGACCATCTGCTGGATTTGTGCCTTAAGCGTGCCTTGTGTGGTACTGTTCAGAAAAAATGTTTCGACGGGCAATGCCATGTAATCTGGCCTTATCGCAGGAATTATCTGGCGTTATTTTAGGACCAAGAGGTGTTCTGGGCAACCGTAGTCAAACGTGCGCTCTAAATTTGCGGATTAGTGCGGAGCGCGCCGGATGGGCATGCTCGGCCGCCAGCGAAATCAAAGTTATAGATATGGCCAGTTTGCGAAATAATGAGACACTTAAGCGGAGAACTGGACTGATTGTCAGAGCGGCACAGCCTGCGCCGCTCTGATGATGTGTGATTTAGGCAGTTGCCCGTGTAATTGCCGCGTCGACTGCGTTCGTGATGTTGTCGATATCGTCCTTTGTCGCGATCAGCGCAGGTGAGAAGCAAAGCGTGTTGTTCTTGCCTGGAAGTGATCTGTTCGTTGCGCCAATGATCACGCCTTGTTGCATACAGTCACCAACGATTGCCTGAGTGATTTTCTCGTTTGCAGGTTCACGGGTTGTGCGATCAGCAACCAACTCACAGCCAAGGAAAAGACCTTTGCCGCGCACTTGGCCGATGATCGGATGCTTGTCCGCAAGCGCATGCAAGTTGTCGAGCATGTACTCACCCATTGCCGTCGTATTCTCAAGAAGGTTCTCATCCTCAATGATACGCATATTTTCCAACGCCGCTGCGGGACCAGCTGTGCAACCACCAAATGTTGAGATATCGCGGAAATAGCTCATTGGATCAGACGGGTCATCTTTGAACATATCAAAGACTTCTTCAGTTGTGACAAGGCATGAGATCGCGGCATAGCCGGAAGCAACACCTTTCGCCATCGTGACCATGTCAGGCTTGATCCCATAGTGTTGATACCCAAACCATGTGCCCGTGCGGCCTACGCCACAAACAACTTCGTCGATATGAAGTAGAATGTCATATTTCGTGCAGATCTCTTGAACCCGCTCCCAGTAGCCATCGGGGGGGGTGATGACGCCGCCGCCTGCTGTCAGTGGCTCAAGGCAGAGCGCACCAACAGTTTCTGGACCTTCGCGCAAGATGACTTCTTCGATCTGATTTGCAGCCCATTCACCGTAATTTTCCGCAGGCGCGCCATCTTGCTCGTGCTTTCGGTATTCAAGGCAGTGCGGCACGCGCACAAACCCGGGCGTAAATGGCCCGTATTGTGCAGCGCGTTCATCCTGACCAGTTGCCGACAGCGCAGTGATCGTCGTGCCATGGTAATCGCGGTCGCGATACAAAATCTTATGCTTCTTGCCGCCGTACCGTTTGGCTGCAATTTGACGTACAAGTTTGAATGCTTTTTCGTTCGCTTCAGAGCCTGAGTTTGCGTAGTAGCAGCGCGTCATTCCAGGCATTTTGCTTAGCAATTTTTCTGCAAACAAAGCGCCAGGAATTGAGCCTGCTGAACCGGCGAAATAGTTGAGCTTTACAAGCTGGTCACGAACGACGTCTGCAATGCTTTCACGGCCGTATCCAACGTTAACGGTCCAAACGCCGCCTGACACTGCATCAAGGTGCTCTTTGCCATTTTGGTCCCACACCAGCATGCCTTTTCCCTCGACAATAATCCGGGGTTCACCGGTCTCAAAGGGTTTGTGCTGAATCAGGTGGTGCCAGACGTGCTTACGGTCTGCGTCGACTACAGCACTGATATCATTCGAAGAAAAGTTACCGTCCATGAGCCGGACCTCGCGTTAAATTGCAGAACATACACAAGCATTGCCCGAAATTTAGACTTTGCAAATAGGGCCAGTTTGGTACCACATTTATAGCCAGTTGGTTGTGGTTTGTCGCGTTCTAAACAACCTCAAATTTACCAAATTTTCGGAAAGCTTCAAAAAATTATGTAGTTTCAATTCCTTGCTGCGCCTGCAAACGCGCTCAAAATTTTAGCATCTGCAGCGATAATGTCGCTTTTGTGCTCTCGAGCTGCCAACTTTAGGGTTTCTTAAATTCAATATGTATGTTTGCTTTATCGCGATTGCTCTGTGGGCCAACCACGGCATCCGCGTTATCAACGCGTCAGAGCCTCAAATGTGAGGTTCCAAGTAAGACGCTCAACATAAGAGCCAAAATGAACATGGGAGTTCAAAATATGACACTTAAGTCCAAATTGATGGGTGCTGTCGCTGGCGTAGCTATGCTGACAGGTGCGCAAGCTGCTGTCGCTGCTGGCCACGAAGAAATTACAGTTGCTTACTTCCTAGAGTGGCCGATGCCATTCCAGTTTGCCAAAGTAGAAGGCATGTATGAAGAAGCACTCGGCAAGAAAATTAACTGGGTCTCTTTTGATACAGGCACCGCAATGTCAGCTGCTATGGCATCCGGCGACGTGCAGATTTCCGTAAGCCAAGGTATCCCACCGTTTGTTGTGGCCGCTTCTGCCGGTCAAGACATCCAAGTTGTTGACGTGGCTGTGAGCTACTCAGAAAACGACAACTGCGTTGTGGCATCCGGCCTTGAGATCGACAAAACATCTGCAGCTGAGCTTGCTGGCAAAAAAGTTGCCGTGCCACTTGGTACCGCTGCGCACTACGGCTTCCTGAGCCAAATGAACCACTTCGGTGTGGACCCAGCCGGCATGGAAGTTGTTGACATGGCGCCCGCTGAAGGTGCTGCTGCACTTGCTCAAGGCTCAATCGATATGGCCTGTGGTTGGGGCGGCGCGCTTCGTCGCATGAAAGAGCACGGTAACGTGTTGCTGACAGGCGCGGAAAAAGAAGCACTCGGTATTCTTGTTTTTGACGCGACAACTGCACCAGCAGCGTTCATCGCAGAAGAAAGCGACACACTTGCAGCGTTCCTGAAAGTCACAGCAGATGCGAATGCAATGTGGGCAGACAGCGCGAACCACGCCAAAATGCTTCCAGTGATTGCAAAAGACGCAGGTATGTCTGAAGACGATACAGCTTCAACACTGTCAACATTCAACTTCCCAACAGTGGATCAGCAGCTTTCAGCAGCATGGTTGGGCGGCAATGCGCAAAACTTCATGAAGGGTGTTGCGGATGTTTTCGTAAACGCGGGCTCAATCCCATCCGCACTCGAAAGCTATGACGCGACAGTGAACACTGCTGGCCTCAAGGCAGTGATGAACTAAACACTTCACGACCTTGGGCAGCGCGATTTTTTTGCCGCGCTGCCCGTTTTTGAGACGTACATTTTCAACGAAAACATCCAACAAATGATCGGAGAGGCGCAATGAATGGCCTTGAGATAGATAATATATCTATGCGCTTCGAGCTGCCTAACGGTGGCGCAGTGCAAGCTTTGAAAGACGTCAGCCTTGACCTGAAAAAGGGTGAGCTGCTGAGCGTTTTGGGGCCTTCGGGCTGTGGTAAAACAACCCTTTTGAACATCGTAGCAGGGTTCCTTGCGCCGACGGGCGGCGAAATTCGCCTTAACGGTGGTACGGTTTCTGGTCCGTCTGCTGACCGTGGTATGGTATTTCAGCAAGGTGCTTTGTTCGAGTGGATGTCTGTGCGCGACAACGTTGGTTTTGGTCCCCGGATGAAGGGCATGCCTACGGCTGAAAAGCGCGAAAAAGTTGATCATTTGTTGGATGTCGTCGGCCTTCAAGATTTTAAGGAAAAGGCAGTTTACGAATTGTCAGGCGGTATGCAGCAGCGCGTTTCGCTTGCACGCTGTCTGTGCAACGAACCTGATGTCATCTTGATGGATGAGCCGCTCGGCGCGCTTGATGCACTTACCCGCGAAAAAATGCAGGGGCTGGTTCTGAAGCTTTGGAAAGAGACCGGTAAGACGATTATCCTGATCACGCACTCTGTTGAAGAAGCGCTTTTGCTGGGTGAACGTCTGCTAGTTATGGCGCCGCGCCCGGGGCGTATTCATAAAGAATACCGTTTGCCGTTTGCGGAACTGGGTGTTGGCGCGGACCTTCGCGAAGTCAAAAAGCATCCTGACTATGCGAAAACACGTGAAGAAATTCTGACAATGATCTGGGACATGGAAGAAGAAATCATGGGCCGCAGTGAGGAGAGCGCGTAATGGGACAGATTGTGTCTGATCTGGGCGGCGAACTGTTCGTTCTGTTTGTATCTATCGCGCAAGCGCTTCCTGCACTTGTTGGCTATATCGCGATTATCTTGCTGGCGATGACTGTTTGGCGGTTCATTCGCCGTCAAATGACACCCAAGGCCGATTATACATCACTCAAAACCGTTACTTTTGGTGACGAAAGCGCAGTGGTATCGGACAAGGCCGCGTCGTTCATCTCAATCGCGCTGATCTTTGTGATTTGGGGCGCTTTCACAGGCTCCAACTGGTTGCCCGGTATGTTCCACGCACCTGGCCCGTTCGTTGGGGACAGAAGCTTTGTCTACACAGTCGAAGATGCCAACGGAAACCAAGATGAGGCGACTGTTTTCGTTGCTGTCTTTGAAAAAGGCGCAGAAGTTCCAAGCCAGGATGTGTCGGCGGGCACTGGTTTTGCTAAGGACGACTTTTTGGCTGTTCAGGCGTATCGTTCGAAGCTGATCCTTTGGGACAAGAACGACGAAACAAACCGCTCTGAAGGGGCGAAAATCGTTTCAGTGGATGGCCGCGCAATTAGCAAGGACAACGCCGTTGATGTGGGCTTTGGCCGTGTTGCGTTGACAGACAAGGGCACGTTGAACTTTGAACCAGGCAAAGGCTGGCAGATGGAAAACATCTGGCTTCCAGCACCTGACTCTGTGGCGTCACGCCTTGTGTCTGTCTGGGCTGAGGGATATCAAAACGTTACCTTGGCTGAGCATCTGTCGTTCTCTCTTTTCCGTGTGATCGTCGGTTTTTTCCTTGGTGCGTTGGTTGGTATTCCGCTTGGATACGCGATGGGTTTGTCGGACTGGTTCCGTGGTTGGTTTGACCCAATTGTCGAATTCATGCGTCCCGTGCCACCTTTGGCGCTGATCCCACTGGTTATTATCTGGGCGGGCATTGGCGAGCAGGGCAAAATCATTCTGCTTTTCTTGGCGGCTCTTTGGATTATGGCGATCGGCGCACGGTCTGGTGTGTCTGGTGTGAAAATCTCCAAGGTACACGCGGCTTACTCTTTGGGTGCGTCCAAGGTTCAGATTTTGCGTCACGTGATCATTCCAAATTCACTGCCGGAGATCTTCACCGCAGCACGGGTTGCGATGGGGGTTTGCTGGGGCACAGTGGTTGCAGCAGAGTTGGTCGCGGCTGAAAAGGGCGTGGGCAAAATGATTGTGGCCGCTTCTAAATTCCAAGACACTGACATCGTTTTGATGGGGATCATCCTGATCGGCGTCATTGGTTTTGGCATCGACGTTCTGATGCGGTTGGCTGAAAAATGGTTGGTTCCTTGGAAGGGTAAAGGTTGATCTGTAAAAGGAGGCTTTCTTGGAAGCTGACTATGTAATTATCGGATCCGGCTCAGCCGGGTCCGCGATTGCGGCCCGTCTCGGTGAGGCGGGCTGCGATGTTTTGGTTCTTGAGGCAGGCGGTTCCGATTGGGGCCCACTTATCAACATGCCCGGTGCGTTATCGTTTCCGCTTAATATGAAGCAATACACGTGGCTTTATGAGACAGAGCCAGAGCCGCATTTAGGCGGTCGCAAAATCATTGCCCCGCGCGGCAAAGTGACGGGCGGTTCTTCCTCGATTAACGGAATGATTTATGTCCGTGGCCATGCAATGGACTACGATGGCTGGGTTGAGGCTGGCGCAGACGGCTGGGGCTACGCCGATGTGCTGCCTTACTTTCAGCGCATGGAGAACTGGAACGGCGGGCCCTCAGATTTCCGAGGCGGGGATGGGCCGTTGCACGTCAGTAAAATGCCCCAAGAGAACCCGCTCTATCACGCATTTGTCGAGGCTGGCGCGCAAGCCGGTTTTGAAGTGACAGAAGACTACAACGGTACGAAGCAAGAAGGTTTTGGGGCGTTCGACGCCACAATCCACAAAGGCTCGCGTTGGTCCGCGGCAAAGGCGTATTTGAAGCCTGCATTGGCTAAGGGCAAAGTGCGGCTGAAGAAATGCGAGGCCTACAAGCTGCGCTTTGACGGTAAGCGTTGCGTCGGCGTGGAAACATCAAAGGGTTTTGTGAAGGCGCACAAAGAGGTGATCGTAAGCGCATCAGCTTTCAATTCCCCCAAACTTTTGATGCTGTCAGGCATCGGGCCAGCAGCACACCTCCAAGAGCACGGCATTGAGGTGATCGCGGACAGGCCGGGGGTCGGACAGCACCTTCAAGATCATCTTGAACTCTACATTCAGCAAGCCTGTACTCAACCGATCACGCTGTTCAAACATTGGACGTTATGGGGCAAATTTAAAGTTGGCTTGGAGTGGGTTTTGAACCGCTCGGGGGCGGGGGCCAGTAACGGCTTTGAAAGCTGCGCGTTTGTACGTTCAAAAGCGGGTGTGAAGTACCCTGACATTCAATATCACTTTTTGCCGATTGCCGTGAAATACAATGGTGAGGCCGCCGCCGAAGGGCACGGCTGGCAGGCTCATGTGGGGCCAATGCGTTCAAAATCGCGTGGCCAAGTGACGCTGCAATCTGCGGATCCGGCAGCTGAGCCTAAGATCTTGTTCAACTACATGAGCCACCCAGATGATTGGAAGGACTTCCGCCACTGCATTCGTCTAACACGTGAAATCTTTGGTCAGGCGGCTTTTGATCCATATCGCGGTAAAGAAATCCAGCCCGGTGCTGACGTTCAAACGGACGCAGAGCTTGATGCATTTATCGCCGAGCACGTTGAAAGCGCATATCATCCATGTGGCACCTGCAAGATGGGCCGGACGGATGACCCAATGGCTGTCGTTGATCCTGAATGTCGCGTTATTGGCGTTGAGGGGCTGCGGGTCGCGGACAGCTCGATTTTCCCGAAAGTGACCAATGGCAATCTCAACGCGCCATCAATTATGACAGGCGAGAAAGCGGCTGACCATATTTTGGGCCGTGCGCCATTGCCACCCAGCAATCTTGAGCCGTGGATCAATCCCAACTGGGAAACCTCTGATCGCTAGACGCCCGCGCGGTTGTTTGGCATCAAGAGGGAGAGCGATGTGCGCCCACGAGGTGAACTTCAGATGACGCGACACACTATTTTGCTGACGGGCGGGCTTGGCTATATTGGCTCGCATACGGCTGTCGCACTGGTTGAGGCGGGTTACCAAGTGGTGATCCTCGACAATCGGTCAAATTCTGAGCGATCCGTGTTTGATGCACTTGGCAGGTTGGTGGGGCACAATCATCTGACTTTTGTCGAGGGCGATGTCACGGATGCGGCGACACTCGAGCGGGTATTTTCAGATCACGTATTCTTTGGTGTGGTACATTTTGCTGCCCTCAAATCTGTGGCTGAGAGCGAGGCGCAGCCGCTGGCATATCTGGAAACAAATATCGGTGGCCTTTTGACGCTGCTGCACGCGATGGAGAAGGCCGAGGCTTTCAATCTGGGTTTCTCATCATCCGCAACGGTTTACGGCGATCAGGAGATTTTCCCCATCCCTGAAACAGCCGAACGTTCTGCCGTCAACACATATGGATTTACCAAGCTTAGCTCCGAGCAAATGCTTGAGCGCGTTGGCAGCAACGATGATCGGTGGTCGTTTGGAGTGTTGCGCTATTTTAATCCAATCGGTGCCCACGAAAGTGCCGCGATCGGTGAGCGACCCAACGGCATACCTGCTAATTTGCTCCCCTACATTGATCGCGTGGCCACCGGCAGTCTGCCCGAACTAGTTGTGTACGGTGATGATTACCCCACCCCTGATGGCGCCGGCGTGCGCGACTACATCCACGTCATGGATTTGGCCGAAGGGCACGTGCGCTCGCTCGATGCGATTGAAGCCACTGGCCAAGGGCACACCGTCAACATTGGGACTGGGCAGGGGTATTCCGTTCTTGAGGTTATCCGTGCCTATGAAGCGGTGTTCGGTATCAAGATACCCTACCGTGTTGCGCCGCGCCGCGCAGGGGACGTTGCTGTCTATTTGGCGAATGCAACTTTGGCCCATGAGGTGCTGGGGTTCGAGACCAAGCGCGATCTGTTTGATATGTGCCGATCAAACTGGGCGTGGATACAGAAAGACGCGTAACGGCGTCAAAAAGCGACGAGGAATTTAGGGCTACGCTGCGTTTTGTAAAGGGTACATATGCAACTGCCCCTATACAAATGGCTCACAACACTCTAGTGGCGCACTCAACCAAGCGAATCGTTGATCATATCGTCCCCCGTATATCCTTCAGGGGCCAACGACCTTATTGAAAGACCCTGACGTGAAAAAAACCATCGCTGACGCTCTGGCCGCCAAAGGCTACGACAAACTTACTCCGGTCCAAGAGGCGGTCTCTGATCCTTCTCTTACTGGTGCTGACATGCTGGTTTCAGCGCAGACAGGATCGGGCAAAACGGTTGGCTTCGGGCTGGCGATTGCGCCAACGCTTTTGGGTGAGGGTGATGGTTTTGAGCGGGCAAGCACCCCTCTGGCGTTGATCATTGCACCAACTCGCGAACTTGCGATGCAGGTAAAGCGCGAACTGGCGTGGCTCTATGGCCCAGCTGGTGCGGTGATGGCGTCTTGCGTTGGTGGGATGGACATGCGCGACGAACGTCGTGCGCTTGACCGTGGTGCACATATTGTCGTGGCAACACCGGGCCGTCTGCGTGATCACATCATGCGTGGTTCGATCGATCTCAGCCAGACACGTGCGGTTGTTCTGGATGAAGCCGATGAAATGCTTGATCTGGGCTTTCGGGAAGACCTTGAATTTATTTTGGGCGAGGCGCCTGATGAGCGGCAAACGTTGCTGTTCTCTGCCACTGTGCCAAAGGCCATCGCGAACCTTGCGAAAAGCTACCAAAAAGATGCGGTGCGGGTTTCGACCAAAGCTGAAACATCGCAACACGCTGACATTGAATATCATGCAATGGCTGTATCGCCTCGCGATGGTGAGAACGCCATTATCAACGTGCTGCGGTACTATGAAGCGCCAAACGCGATTGTTTTCTGCAATACGCGCGCGATGGTAAACCGCATCACAACACGCCTGTCGAACCGTGGTTTTTCAGTTGTGGCGTTGTCTGGTGAGCTGTCCCAGAACGAGCGGACACACGCGCTGCAAGCCATGCGCGACGGTCGTGCGCGGGTTTGTGTCGCAACAGATGTTGCTGCGCGCGGCATTGATTTGCCGAACCTTGATCTTGTTGTGCACGCTGAATTGCCGGGTAGCCACGAGACGATGTTGCACCGTTCTGGCCGTACGGGCCGTGCGGGTCGTAAAGGTGTGTCTGCGCTGATCGTTACGCCAAAAGTGCGCAAAAAAGCCGAACGTATTCTTGGTATGGCAAAGGTTCAGGCAGTCTGGGGCCAAGCGCCTTCTGCTGATGCCGTGAACGCCCGTGATGACGAACGGATGTTGGCGGATCCTGCATGGTCTGAAGCAATCGCTGAAGGTGAGATGGATGCTGTAACAGGTCTTGCTGCCCAATTCACACCCGAGCAATTGGCCGCTGCTTATTTGCGTCTGTATAAAGCCAACCGCTCTGCACCAGAAGAGTTGGGAGCGGCCGACGCTGCACCAAAGCCGCGCGAAGAATTTGGCGCCAGCACATGGTTCTCCGTGGCAGGTGGCCGCAAGGGTGGTGCTGAGCCGCGTCGCTTGCTGCCTATGCTCTGTAAAGCTGGTGGTCTTGGTAAAGATGACATCGGTGCAATCCGAATTCAGCAAGACGAGAGCTATGTTCAAATTCGTGATGAATCCGTCGAGCGCTTTTTGGCCGAGATTGGTTATGACATGAATGTGGAAGGCGCCAAGCTAACGAAGCTGGATCGGGCACCGAACCTTGGTACATCTGGTCCACGCGGCGGCGGTGCGCCGCGCGGTGGCAAGCCTTCTTACAAAGGGTCCAAACCCAAGGGTGATTGGCATCCTGCTGGTCCAAAAGGCGAGGGCAAAGGAGCTGCGCGCCGCGAGGATGCGCCACGCAAACCGCGCACAAAGAAACCCCGCAGTGATGAGCAAGCCGCAGCACCCTATCGTGTGCCACGCGAAAATCTGACTGAAACCCACGAAGGTGCGGTTAAGCCGCGTAGCCCCAAAGGTGCAGGAAAACCAATCGGAAAGCCGGGTGGAAAACCTTCTGGCAAGCCATACGGTAAATCTGGTCCCAAAGGCCCACCGCCCCCTAAAGGCAAATCGAACAGCAAAAAGAACCAAGCGCGCAATGCTGCCGCAAAAGCCGAAGGTGGGCCGCGTAAGCCGCGCACCAAGTCGAATGGTCCAAAGCGTTAGATTGGGATATTTACCCATCATGGGATTACGTGTTTAACAAGCGCCAGCACCTTATGTGCTGGCGCTTTTGCGTTGTCCCTATGTTGGAACTGCTTTGCGATGCTTCATGAGACCACCACGACACCACAGCTGTTTGAGCTTTATGTCGGCCATGGCTTTTGTGACTACGAAGCGTCCGCCGTGACGCACACCCTGAACATTGCCAATGAAGTTCTTGCGCGTACCGCTTTTGACTGGCGTTTCGTGGCGGAAACACCCGGCGTTGTGCAGGGGCTGACAGGCGGGCTGCTGCGGGCCGAGCCTTTGATCGATGATCACAACGTAGCAGATGTTTTGATTGTGGTTGGTGGTAAATCAGGGGCTGCAGCGGGCTGGCAGCGCCGCGCGCGTCAGATGCAGCGTTTGGGGCGGCCGGCAGTTTTGCTGTCTGATGCTGCAACTGCCTATATTGAGCTTACAAAAAATCCTCCTGGTCACGTGACGACCCATTGGCGCGACGCGGTCGCCCTCAATGAAACCGGGTACTACCCCAAGCTTACCGCTCGTTTTTCTGAAAACAGCGGCGGTATCATTACTGCTGCGGGCATGGGTGCGACGGCTGAACTGATCATCGGTTTGATTTCAAGCAGTCTTGAGGCCGCACAAGTTGCCGAGTTGGGGAACCGCCTTTTGCTGCATACCTTGCGCAAAAGCGATGCAGAGCAACCAAAGGACATTGCTGATAATCAGGGCCTTTTTGATGCGCAGGTCACCGAAGCGATCCGTCTGATGGAAGAGACCATCGCGGACCCAATCTCCATGGCGGATCTGACCGACCAGTTGGGGCTGTCAACGCGCAGCCTTGAGCGAACGTTTCGCAAGGTATTCGATGATACCCCTGCGCGGTTCTATAAGCGCCTTCGCACCAAACGCGCCCGTAACATGATTGAAGAAACCCTGTTGCCGATTGTTGATGTGGCGGTTGCCACGGGATTTGGTTCTGTTGATACAATGTCGAAGGCAGTGCGTGAGGAATACGGGCTAAGCCCCGCAAAAATGCGCGCACGCAAAAAGATTAAGCTTTTGAAATACGACTAAAGTACGCTGCTGCGTTTATATGCGGCTCTTTTGATACGTTTGCCTAATTCCGCCGCGCGGTGCGTTGCCAAAGTCGCGGCATGCATTTCATACTGCGCATATTAATGAGTGAGTTTCGAGTAATGAGTAAGGTTTGGCAAATTGGTACAGATCGTCAAAATCGGCCGGCGTGCGGCTCTACTCGGGGGCGGGCAAAACCTTAAACGACGCCAGTGAGTTGAATGAGACACCAATCTTCAAGCACATAACGTTGCGCGAGGACCTAGGTGAGAAACTGGTTGCGGCTCTCAGAGCTGAACTTGCAGATGCGAGCGCAAATAACCGCGCGGTAAACGTGGGGGCTGCGCGTCATTCTATGGGGGGACAGGCAATTCCACGTGGCGGTCACGCCATTACGTTTGAGAATGCGTCTATCGAGCTTGATACCGAAAACAGTGTGATGCGTCTTCATGCGGGTGCGCGCTGGCGGGATGCGATCAATGCTGCGGACCCTGTTGGGCTTGGCCCGCGCGTCATGCAGTCTAGCAATGATTTTGGGGTTGCGGCGACCTTTTGTGTGAATGCCCACGGGTGGCCTGTGAAAGAGAGGCCAATGGGCAGCACCGTTCGGGCCTTTGAGATGTTGCTGCCAGAAGGCGAATTGGTGCGATGCTCGCGATCGGAAAATAGCGATCTATTCAACATGACAATGGGTGGCTATGGCTTAACAGGCATAATCACACAAATGGACGTGGACCTCGCAAAAAATGTGCGCCTTGAGCCTACATTTGAGGAAGTGCCCGCAGAGAGCCTCGGTAAACGTTTTGTCGAGGTGCTGAAGGACCGCAACGTCAACATGGCCTGCGGGCGGCTTAATGTGGGGCGTGATGATTTCATGATGCGCGGTTTACTTGTGTCGTACCGACCAAGTGCTGATCAAAGTGCACTGCCGGCGGCGCAAAGCTCGGGTGGTGCGGCGAAAATTGCGAGCCGCATTTACCGTGCCCAGCTTGGTAACGAATGGATGAAAAAGCTGCGGTGGTGGTTTGAGGCGGACGTAGCGACGAAGCTGGCGGGTGGGCCCACAACGCGCAACAGTTTGATCAATGAACCTGTGCACACGCTTGATGATCGCGACCCCAAGCGAACGGACATCTTGCACGAGTATTTTGTCGCACCAGAACGTTTTGCGGAATTTGTGATCATTTGTAGAACTGTCATCCCTGCCTCGTATCAAGAATTTCTCAACGTCACCTTGCGGTTTGTCGATACTGATGAGGAGAGCTGGCTGAGTTACAGTACAACATAGCGTATCGCTGCTGTGATGTCATTCAGTCGGGAAATGACTGCTCGCGCAGCGGCTGACATGCAGCGGATGACCCAAGAATTGATTGACGGGGTAGTCTCGATCGGGGGCACATATTATTTGCCGTATCGCCCTCACGCGCGATTAGATCAGTTGACAGCGGCCTATCCACGCGCTGCTGAGTTTGCCGCTACAAAGCGCAAAATGGACCCAAAGCTGATCCTGCGGAGTAACTTTTGGGACAGGTATTTGGGGGTGTTATGAGTTTGCTACAAAAGAATGCGTTTGGGTATTTTGTGGTGCTTTTGGCAGCCGCAGCTTTGAACTAGGTGCCCGGTATCACAAGCGATCACGGCTTGGCCTTTGGTATTTTCGTTTCTCTAAAGAGCAGTTGGCTGGGATGGTAGGATTCGAACCTACGGTACACTGTACCAAAAACAGTTGCCTTACCACTTGGCTACATCCCAACGCTGAGCGGTTATCTACTTCGATGGTTTGACTGGTTCAAGGGGGGAAATGACAAATTACTATCTAAATTTAGAGATAGACTTTAGGTCGTCTGGTCATACGCTCCTACGCCAGGTTCTGTGCGGATGATTGCATCGATGTTTGCAAAGATATCACGCATCTCGGCTTCTGTTTCCGGACTTTCGCAGACGACCACAAGGTTGGGTCTGTTTGAACTTGCCCGTACCAAGCCCCACGCGCCGTTTTCCAAGATAATGCGTGCGCCGTTGACGGTTACAACATCTTTGATCGCACGTCCGCCTATTGTGCCGCCTTGCTCAAAATGTGCCTTAATCTTAGCAAAAATCCGCTCTAGGGTCTCGTATTTCTCGGTATCCGCACAGTAGGGGGACATTGTTGGTGTGGCCCATGTCCGTGGTAGCGCTTTTCGAAGGTCAGACATTTTGGCGTTAGGATTGCGGTCCATGAGTTTATAGATTTCAACGGCCACTCGCATCCCGCAGTCGTAACCAGGCCCAATTGGTTCAGCGAGGAAGTAGTGACCGGATTTTTCAAAACCTGCCAACGCGCCCAGTTCTTTGACACGGCGCTTTATGTGGCTGTGGCCGGTTTTCCAATAGTCTGCTTTGGCGCCATTCTTCTGAAGTTCTGGGTCTGACGCAAAAAGGCCGGTTGATTTCACATCTGCTACAAACAGCGCATCTTTGTGCAATTTGGACAGATCGCGCGCCATGATGACGCCTACTTTGTCCGCAAATATTTCCTCACCCTCATCATCGACAACACCGCATCTATCACCGTCCCCATCAAAGCCGAGCGCTAAGTCCGCCCCTGTTGCCAGCACGGTTTTGGACATATTGTGCAGCATTTCCATGGCTTCAGGGTTCGGGTTGTAATGTGGAAAAGTGTAGTCAAGCTCAGTATGGCTATGAACCATCTCAACGCCGATACTCTCAAACAGATCGGGTGCAAAAGCTGCTGCCGTGCCGTTACCAGTGGCGCATACCACTTTAAGCGGTCTGCTCATTTTGAAATCGCCCACAAGGTCATCAAGATAAGCCTCACGCACCCCGTCCACAAACTCATATCGCCCACCGGCGCGGGGGCTCGCCTTCACCGTTTAGAACGATGTCTCGGAGCTCACTCATATCATCAGGGCCATGGGTGAGGGGGCGTTCAAACCCCATTTTAACCCCTGTCCAGCCGTTTTGGATTATGGCTTGCGGTGACCATGGCGACTGCTGGTGCATCTAGGTGGAACTGTGCAAAATAGGTCATTGGCGAGACCGCAGGGCCGATATCTTTGACGTGAATACCGGCTTGCATAAGCCCAAGCATCAGCGCGTTTTTGATCGAAAGCGAATAATCCCGATAGTCGTTGCCAACTGCAATCACGGGCTCAATCCCGCGGCGATGCATTTGGGTGCCAAGCCCCAATCCCAATGCCGTTATGCCCTGAAGGTTGATGTCATCCGGGTATTTCCAACGTGCGTCATATTCGCTAAACCCCGTTGGGGTAATCATTGCGTCACGTAGGAACGACCAAGTGTTTTGCGCGACGGTTGGCTGTGGTTTGACCATGAGGGTGCTGTCCGATCAGAGGCGTATAGGGTTTGATTTTGCCAATTTATCGAACGCGGCCCAGCTTTCGATCAACGCAGGCATGTCGCGCAAATAGATCATGTTAGGCCCGTCGCATGGCGCGTTATCAGGGTCTTCGTGAGTTTCGGTGAAGAGGGCCGCAATGCCAAGCGAAACAGCGGCACGCGCCAACACAGGGGCCAACTCACGCTGCCCGCCAGATGCAGATCCCAAGCCACCGGGTTTGGCTACTGCATGGGTGGCATCCATCACAACCGGATAGCCCGTTTTGGCCATTTCAGGTAGCGAACACATGTCGACCACCAGGTTGTTGTAACCAAAAGACGCGCCGCGTTCTGTCAACAACAGTTTGTTGTTTCCTGTGCTTTCTACTTTGGCGACCACGTTCGCCATGTCCCAAGGGGCCAAAAACTGACCCTTCTTGATGTTGATCGCTGCGCCTGAGCGACCTGCCGCCAGCAGAAGTGCGGTTTGGCGGCACAAGAACGCAGGAATTTGCATGACGTCGACAACGCTCGCCACAGGCTCACATTGGTCTTCGCTGTGAATATCTGTGATCACGGGGCATCCAATTGCGTTGCGCACCCCCTCAAGAACGGCCAGCCCTTTATCAAGCCCAAGAGGGGCAGGCGCATTTAAAGACGTGCGGTTGGCTTTGTCGTAGCTTCCCTTGAACACATATTGCACACCCGCTGCGGCGCATGCTTCGGCAAGGGTGCCTGCGATCATTTGCGCATGATCAGCACTTTCAAGTTGGCACGGCCCTGCAATCAAAGTGAGGGGGGCGTCGTTGGAGACGGATAGCGTCCCTATGTTTACAGTTTTCATTAGCTTGTCACCTGTTCTCTGAGGATGGACGCGGTTAGCGAAATCATCAGATAGATACCAGCAAAAATCAGGAATGCCAGAATGGTGTTCTCAAACTGGCGCGGATAGCTTGCCTCGTCCGGGGAAACAGGGGCCACAGCAATTGACAGATAGCGGACCTGCCGTTCGGCCTCGACCCGCGCCGTTTCGAGTGATTGCAGTGATTGTTGCAACAGGGCCGTGCGGGTTTGGTAGTCTTCTTCTGCTGCGCGCAGCTCTGCATTCTTGCGGGCTTGGTTGTTGGCATCGCCCCCCGTCGAGGTCATTTGCGCCTGCACGTCAGCGATTTTTTCTTCAAGGCGTCGGATCTCGGCGCGGGTTCCATCGACGCGGGCCTGGTTGGGGCGGCGGTTATCAAGCAAACTGCCCAGCGTAAGCTCTTTTTCCAAAAGCAGCGATTGCAGTTGTTGCGTCTCGCTTTGCAAGAGCGCGTTGGCCGCTGCAGGGTCCAGAACACCAAGACTTTCTTGCAGGCGCGTCACACGAGAAAGCGCCTCAACCCGTTCGGCTTCGGCGGCCTCATAGCTTTCACGCGCGCCTTTCATGGCATCTTCACGCACACGCAGCGAAATATTGTCGACCCGCTCCTCAGCATATGCCACGAGGCGTTCTGCGAAAAGTGCACTGGTTTCAGGATCTGCTGCGATGACCTCCATGCGCACAATCCCTTCGGTGGGATCATAGCCGATCTTCACTTTCTTTTTATACAGTTTATAGGCCGCAGAATTGATGGTGTCGGGTGCAAGGCGCTTGAGTGTGTCGATGTTGTCTTGTAAGAAATGCTCCTTAAACCTAAGGTCTTCATCAAGCCGGAGCATCGCCTCGGGCGATTGTAGATACCCTTGTACTGCGATGCTGTCTTGGGACGTGGCGATGGGCGAGCCCCCGAAAAGACTGGCGGCACCGGACGCGCCCGGTGGCTCTGCTTGCTGGATGAGGAATTCGGATTTGGTGGCGTACATTGGTGTCGCAAGAACATAGAAATAATACCCCGCGATCAGTGTGGGCAAAAAGACAAAGGCGCTCAGTCGCGAGATCAAAAGCAACAGTTTGCGGCGGCGGCGCTTTGCGATGTCTTGTTGGATGCGTCTGATTTCGAGGGCGCGATCGTCTGGTGACGCCATCTCGGTGGAGGGCAACTGTGCTTTGCCGTTTTGGGTGGTTTGGGGCAATTGAATACGCCCAAGGGCTTGGCGCACCGCTTCTTCATCGCTGGCTGTAGTCCTACTTTGGGCCACGTTTGAAGCTGTGGCGCCTTCGTTGGTATTGCTCTCAGGCATGACCAAATCAAGCGTGTTGGCCCGTTGAAACGGATCAATCCCTTTTTCGCGCAGCAACCGAATTGCATCAAAATCAGATGTGGGTGCGAGCCCGTGTTTTTGTGCCACGCGTCGCGCCATGCGCAATTGACGGCCGGTCAGCCCCTCTTGGCGGATCGCATCAAACGGCCCCTCAACGGCCTTGAGCGGAGTAGTACCTTGAGGTGTCGGTGTTTCGGCCGCTCGTTGATCCGGTGCGGGCGTTGCACCTTGAACGGGGCGGCGGATCCTAAACTTTTGCGCCTTGGGTTTGGTAGTCATAAAGTTGCTTAGCCTCTTCCAAGGTTTCAAACATATTCAATTGGCCGTTCATCAAAACGGCGGCTTTTTTGGCGTGTTTTTCCAAAGTCTCTGCTTGGTGCAACACGATGATAACGGTTGTCGTGTGGAACCGCTCTTTTAGGATTTCTGCGGCTTTACGGTTGAAGTTCACATCTGTGGTTGAGGGCATTCCCTCATCGATGAGGTAGACATCAAAGTCGAGCGCAAGCATTAGAGCAAAGGTGAAACGCGCCCGCATGCCTGACGAAAAGGTGCCGACAGGCATGTCGAAATACTCGTCGATGTCACACATCCAGCGGCAAAATGCTTCGACATAGTCGGGGTCCAGCCCGTAAAGCCGTGCGATATAGTGGGAGTTGTCCATAGCCGTGTGTCTGTTGGTCACGCCGCCCATAAAGCCCAACGGAAACGAAATGCGGCAACTGCGTCTGATCTCGCCCTCATCTGGTTTTTCGAGGCCCGCCATCATGTTGATCAGGGTGGTCTTGCCGGTGCCATTAGGCGCAAGGATACCCAAGGATTTACCAAGCTCGACGCGAAAGCTCACCCGATCAAGGATCACTTTACGCTGTGTCCCCGTCCAGAATGATTTGCTGACATTTTCAAACTCGAGCATTGGCTCCGGTTCCTGACACTACACCTCGCGCTCGGTAACGGTACAAAGCGGGTTTCTTCCGCCAATCAATAGGAAAGCAATTGGGCATTATTATGTCTGTTTTTGAAAACAATGGCCACGTTTCGGGCGGACTGGTTAAACGAAAAAGGGCCCCAGCGGTGACTGGAGCCCCTCAAATTATGCGAAAATCCGCTGGTGATCTAGTTAGGCTTGCTGTTTCTCAACCCGCAACAATTTGCCTGCGATGAATGACGCCACAGCAGCAAAGAAGCTAAAGAGTGCCCCCATCTTCGCAGCGTCTTGGACGGGCCCTGCGTCAAAGGCCACAGAGGCCACAAAAAGCGAAACCGTAAAGCCGATAGCCGCCACAAAACCAATCACGATTAGATCAACAAGGCGCATCCCTTGAGGCAGCCCAAGGCCCAGAGGTCGTGCGGCGATCCATCCGAAGATAAAGATACCAACAGGCTTACCAATCAGCAGACCCGCAAGAACAAGCCATGTCGCATCACCAATAGAGCTAAACTCAACACCGGCATTCAGCAGACCAAAGAAGAACAATATGATTTCAACGGGGTGCTTCAAAGCGTGCTCGATCTTATTGAGCAAGTCGGTCAAATACTGCTCGGCCTCACTGAAAATACCAAAGGCGCGGTCAGCGTGCGGAATGGTTGGCACGATCGGCAAAAGGCCCAACGCAGGGTGAAGGCCCGAACGCATGAACCCGTACCAGCTGATGCAGGCTGCAATGGCATATGGCAGAAAATGCAGCTTGGTGCGTACCCATGTGCTGACAGGGCGCATTTGGTTTCCTCTGTCCATTTTGCGCGGCAGCCAGTTGGCCAAGAGAAACACACCGATGGCAGCGCCAAATGAGGCCAGCAGCCAAACAGGAGCCAATTCGCCCGATGGGTAGAAAATCGCCAAAATGATGAGGCCCGCAGCATCATCTGCGATTGCCAGCAACAACAAAAAACGTACCGCCGGGTGGCCTGCGCCAAACACAAGGCGTCCAACAAGGTAGCTGAATGCGATGTCTGTGGCCGTTGGAATCGCCCATCCGTTAGCGACTGAGCTGAACTTGTCCTCACCAAGCAAAAACGCCAGTCCAAGGTACACAGAAATCGGACCAACCATGCCACCTAGTGTGGCAAACAAAGGTGTTGCCGCTTTCTTGCCGCGCAGCGAGCCTTCTTTTAGGATAACGGCTTCCCAGACCTCTTTTGCGGCGATTGCAAAGAACAGCGCCATCAAAATATCGTTCACCAGATAGTGAAGGGTGAGGGTGCGATGTCCATCATGAAGGTGCCCGATCGGGGCATGATCCCAAATGGTGAACTCTACAAAATGGTGATAGCTCTCGGCATTAATGTTTGCCCAAATCAGCGCGATCAATGCTCCGGCTATGAGCAAAAGCGAGTAGTTGGTGACGAAATTCCAGACGCGGTACATGGTGTCTTCCCGTATTATTGCCGCAGCTGCCTACGCCAACTGGTTCAAGGGTTCAACGCCCATTGCGTCAGGCGATCGCCTGCCAGACTAATCCTGCGCTGACGGAACCGACGAATGCCAGTCCAAGATATGCTGCGAAAACTTTGTGTTTCACGAGCGCGTAGACTGCAATCGCTGCGGGAATACAGCTTACGCCACCAGCCATCATAAATGACAGCGCTGCCCCTTGTGACATGCCTTGGTCCATCAAGCCTGCAACAAGTGGGACAGCTGCGTAGCCGTTGAGATAGGCAGGACCGCCCAGGATTGCCCCAAGAATGACAGGCTGAACGCCTTCGCCACCCAGAAAGCCTGCGACAAATTCGGCCGGAACATAGCGCGTCATTATCGCTTCAAAAATATACGCGATGAGCAGCCATTTGAACAAGAACGCGCCGTTTGTAAGAGTGGTTTCACGGAAAATAGCGGTGCGTTCAGCTTCGCCCCAGAATTTCCATTGTGGCTTTTGATCAAATCCTGAAGGACCAGATGATTTTGAGCAGCAAGACTTCACGGGCGCGATTTTCAGTGGGTCACTGAAGACGGCGGTGCCAGACAGCAGCTGCGTGATCAGGCCACCGCCGATGCCGACACTGATTGCCGCGATGGTTTTAGCGATTGCAAAATCAAAGCCAAGGGCGGATCCGGTGATCGCGAATTGGGCAGGGTCCATCAATGGCGATGCTAGCCACAATGCCATGACCGCCCCAAGCGGCGCCCCAAGCGCCAAAAGCGCGGAAACAAACGGAATGACCTCGCATGAACAAAACGGCGCCACCCCCCCGATAATTGCGGCGAATACAATCATGCGAACCGGTGGGCCAGTAAAGGCTTTGGCCACCAGCCCTTCGGCGCCAGTGGCCTTGAGGTAAGCCACCGAAAAGATTGCAAATAAGATAAAAGGCGCTGTGTGTGCCAAGCTGCCAAAACCGCTGGCGATTACGGGACCAAGGGCGTTCAGATCGAAGAAGGCAAGAACTGCAAGTGCTGCCAAAGTGACAAGAATTGCTTTGTCCGCCCCGCGCCAAAGTGCTGCGGGTTTGATCGCGCTCGACCGTGTTTGAGATGCGTCGCTCATGATGTAGCCTTTGTATTGTTTGGTGCTGTTTGGGTTTGGATGTCGGAACAGCATTCGCCGTCGCTACATTTACAATTTGGACCACACTGACATGCGGGACCACAGGCACAGCAATTGGCCATCAAAAATCCGCAGAGCGCCTCGATATCATTGTAGGCGGCACCAACCGAAATAATTGAACGCCCGTGTTTTTGCTGTTGGATTAGACCCGCTGCTGCAAGAATTTTCATGTGATGTGTGAGTGTTGAGCCCGAGACGTCCGACCGCTCTGCTAGCTCTCCGATGCTTAGCCCCTTGGGTCCGGCTTGCACCAAAACACGGAGCACACCCAAGCGTTGTTCGCTTCCCAATGCAGCAAACGTGGATGCAGCTACGGTTAGACTGAGACCGGTGGATGCGGCGGGGCGCAGGGTGTTTTCATATTTCATACGCTACGCTTCGAAGATATTCGAAATAATAGCAAGTCTTATTTCGATGGTTTTCGAAATGATTTCCCTGCGCGCATCTTTCACCTTGTTTGATCGTGGTGAAGTCACTACCCCGATACCCGAGCTATCCCTTCCAAACATGAGGCCCCCATGTCCAAGACGCCCGTTGATATCGCTTTTTCAAGTATGGATGCGTCAGATGCGGCGCGTTTGCGGTTTTATGAGCGATTAGCGGATGCAGAGTTGTTTATGCTGTTGCATCAAGAGGCAGACGGTGAAGACGTTGAGCCAGAGGTATTTAATGTTGAAGGTGGGCAGTTTGTGTTGGTGTTTGACCGCATTGAACGTCTGACTGCATTTGCGGAAAAGCCTGTGCCTTATGTTGCTGTGTCGGGACGCGTGCTGGCAGCGATGTTGAGCGGGCAAGGCATTGGGATGGGTGTCAATCTGGGGCAGTCGTCCGAAATATTGATTCCAAGCGATGCGGTTGAATGGTTGCATGCGACACTTGGAAATCTGCCAACAGAAGTTACCGCCACGCCTAAAGAGATTACACCGCCCAAGGGTCTTCCAGAAGACTTGATCGCGGCACTCGATGCAAAGCTGGCGACTGCCACTGGGCTTGCACAAAAGGCTGTGCTGGTCGGGGTTGCTTATGATGACGGATCACGTGGGCATATGCTGGCATTTATTGATGTTGCGGCGGGTGCCGAAAATTCGCTGGCGCGCGCTGTAGGTGAAGCGTTGACATTCTCGGGGCTTGAGGCAGGTGTTTTGGATGTGGCGTTTCTTGCTTCCCGCGATCCAAGTGTGTCTGCGCTTTTGGCCGCGGGGCTGCAATTTGATCTTCCAGAGTTGTTGATGCCTGAGGCGCCAAAAGTACCCGGGATGGACCCTGCAAATCCGCCGAAACTGCGCTAAGTGGTTTGATGCAGGTGCGAGACGCTGTCTCGCGCTCTGGGATATTTTGAACAAAAGAAGATGAGAGGCCGTTCGTGATGAGCCAACCGATGATCGAGATGATGTGGGTAGAGGGGGCGGATACGTCGCTTGGGTTGCCGGCGTATGAAACGAAGTTGGCGGCCGGTGCTGATTTGCGGGCTAACTTGCCAGACCGCGGTGAGGTGGTGCTTGAGCCTGGGGCGCGCGCGCTTGTTCCGACAGGGCTGTGCATGGCAATTCCTGCGGGTTTTGAGGTGCAGATCCGGCCGCGCAGCGGCTTGGCGCTTAAGCACGGGATTACGTTGCTAAACAGCCCTGGGACCATTGATGCAGATTACCGTGGTGAAGTGGGGATCATCGTGCTGAACACATCGTCTGAGGCGTTTGTGATTAGTCATGCTGATCGCATCGCACAAATGGTTGTGGCACCAGTTGTTCAGGGTGAATTCCAAGCTGTAAGCGTACTTGGGCAAACGGCGCGTGGTAGCGGTGGCTTTGGCTCGACGGGGCGCAACTGATGCTAGTTGTTTTTTCAATGGCTGCTTTTTTGTGGGTGTTCGGAATGATCACCCAAACGCCGAAACAAGCGCGCTGGATCATGATCGGTTTGTTGTTTGTTGCGGTTTTGGCGGTGCACATCATTTTGCCAAACGGTCACCCGCTACGTGAGGGCACCGGTGGGGATGCGCGGCTTTGGATACTGTTGGCGGCTTTCGTGGGGCTTGTTCTGGCTTACCGCCGTGGTTTGCTGTGGATTAGGGCGCGCACAAATCCCGTAAGTTTTGAGGTTCCTGAAACCGGTCAGCTTTTCGCGGACGTAGAGTTGGAACGCGCCGCACGTCACATCGTGTTGCGAGAGATCGGTGGCGTTGGTCAGAAGTCTCTAAAAGAGGCGAAAGTGTTGGTGATTGGGGCTGGCGGCCTTGGGGCGCCTGCTTTGATGTATTTGGGTGCTGCGGGCGTTGGAACGCTTGGAATTATTGATGATGATATTGTCGAAAACACCAACCTACAGCGCCAAATCATACACAATGACGCGGCGATCGGCATGCCCAAAGTGTTCAGTGCCGAGGCGCGCTTAAAGGCGCAAAATCCTTTTGTTTCGGTGCGCCCTTATAACCGCCGCCTGACTGCTGATATGGCAGAAGATCTAATCGCGGACTATGATCTGGTGCTTGATGGCAGTGACAATTTTGAGACCCGTTATTTGGTTAATGAGACCTGCCAGAAGCTTGGTAAGACGTTGATTTCTGCCGCACTGACCCAATGGGAGGGGCAGATCAGCACGTATGTTCAGGGTGGTCCTTGTTACGCATGCGTGTTTCCTCAGGCACCTGACAGCAAACTTGCGCCAAACTGTGCAGGAGCTGGCGTGGCGGGGCCTTTGCCTGGTGTCATTGGGGCAATGATGGCTGTTGAAGCAGTGAAAGAGATAACTGGTGCGGGCGAGGGGTTGTCTGGATCAATGCTGATCTACGATGCGCTTTATGCGCAAACGCGCCACATCAAAATTACACGCAATAAGAATTGTACCGTGTGCGGCAGCGCGACGTAGCGGCTTACATCGCGACGCTTGCGTGCCTACATGAAACTAAAGCGTAGTTTACCGGAGATATTATGACCGCATTGACCATATGGACCGAACCTTTTGACATGCCGGCTTTCTCGAAGGTGCGCGATGATATGTTCGCGCCGGCTTTCGAGGCGGCATTGGCCGAGGCGTGTGCGGATGTGGCGGCAATTGCAGCTGACCCCGCACCTGCTACGTTTGAAAACACGGTTGAGGCAATGGCCCGTGCGGGAGAAGATCTCGATAAAGTCCTATCTATTTTCTACACTATTTCTGGTGCTGTTTCTAACAATACCCGAGAAGCGTTGAGCCGCGATTTCTCACCCGCCTTGGCAGATTATAGTTCTGAAATTTCTTTGAACGCGGACCTTTTCGCGCGGTACCAAGCGCTTTGGGATCAGCGTGACAACTTGGACTTAACCGCGGAACAAGCCAGCGTTTTGGACCTTAGCTACAAAAATTATGTGCGGGCAGGGGCTCTCTTGGAAGGGGACGATCGTGCGCGCTACGCACAGATCAAATCACGCCTTGCCAGTCTTGGAACCGCGTTTGGACAGAACCTTCTGTCTGATGAGCGGACTTGGGTTATGGAGCTTACACAAGCTGATCTGGACGGCCTGCCGGAGTTTGCCGTCGATGCAATGCGCGCAGCGGCGCAGGAAAAAGGCGTAGACGGCCCCGTTGTTACGCTTGCCCGCTCAATCATCACACCGTTTTTGCAGTTTTGTTCGAACCGTGATTTGCGCAAAGCGGCTTATGAAGCTTATGTGGCGCGCGGTGCAAATGGGGGCGAAACGGATAACCGCGCACTGGCAAATGAGATGCTTTCGTTGCGCCATGAACTGGCACAACTGTTGGGCTATAAAGATTACGCTGCGTACAAGCTGGAAGTTGAGATGGCGGGCGATGCGGATGCGGTGCGGTCGCTATTGATGGATGTGTGGGCCCCTGCAAAAGCGGCGGCGGACGCAGATGCCATTGTTCTTGAACAGATGCTTGTCGCAGATGGTCACGCAGGACCCATTCAGGCGTGGGACTGGCATTATTATGCAGAGGCTCGTCGCAAGGCAGAGCATGATTTGGATGAGGCCGAATTGAAGCCCTACCTGCAACTTGACCGTATGATCGAGGCTGCGTTTTCTTGCGCATCCCGGCTTTTTGATCTGTCTTTTGAGCCTGTCGAGCTGGACTTGTATCACGAAGATTGTCGTGCATGGAATGTGACGCGCAACGGTGCGCATATCGCAGTGTTCGTGGGCGATTATTTTGCGCGCTGGTCAAAGCGGTCTGGTGCGTGGTGCTCAGCGATGCGGGCGCAAAACCGGATGGATAAAGAAGTCCGCCCCGTTGTGTTAAACGTGTGTAACTTTGCCAAACCCTCCGGTGGACCTGCGCTTTTGTCTTATGATGACGCGCGCACGTTGTTTCATGAGTTTGGACACGCGCTTCACCAAATGCTGTCAGATGTGACGTATGAAATGGTAAGTGGCACATCAGTGCCGCGTGATTTTGTGGAGCTACCCAGCCAACTCTATGAGCACTGGATGGAGGTGCCTGAAGTCTTTGAGACATTCGCTACCCACGCCATTACAGGTGCGGCGATGCCTGCGGATTTGCGGGAACGGCTTCTTGGGGCATCGACATACAATATGGGGTTCCAAACAGTTGAATACGTCGCTTCTGCGTTGGTTGATCTGGATTTCCACGACGGTCCACCACCTGCTGATGCGATGCAGGCCCAAGCGGAAACTCTTGACCGGATCGGGATGCCCGCCGCCATCCGCATGCGCCACGCTACGCCGCATTTCGCCCATGTGTTTTCAGGTGGCTACTACGCGGCCAGCTACTATAGCTACATGTGGTCCGAGGTTATGGATGCTGATGCGTTTGAAGCTTTCGAAGACGCGGGAAGCGCATTTGATACCAAAACGGCCAAGGCTCTTGAGGAGCACATCTTGTCAAAAGGCGGCAGTGTTGATCCGAAAGACCTGTATATTGCCTTCCGCGGCAGATTACCTGGTGTGCAAGCCCTTCTTAAGGGGCGCGGACTGGCCGCCTAAAGGCTGATGCGCGAGCCGACCTATTGGTCCGCTTGCGTCTCGTCTTCTGCAGTAGCTGTGTCATCAGCGGCTTCGATTGAGGCTGTCTCTTCACGCAGTGCGCCGTTGTCCCACTCACCGCTTGCTGTTTCGCCTGTGGCGTATGTCATTGTGCCCGCACCTTGGCGCTTGCCTTGAACGAACAGACCCTCATAGATGTCGCCGTTCGCGTAAGTGGCCTTGCCCTGACCGCTGATCTCGCCGCGGGTCCATTCACCTTCATAAGTGAAACCATCAGGAATGGTGATTTTACCTGTGCCGGACCGCTGCCCTGCGCTGAACGTGCCCACATAGACAGTGCCGTCTGCGTAGGTTGCAGTACCTTGCCCGTTGCGTTGCCCGTTTTCCCATGCGCCTTCATAGCGGTAGCCATCGGGGTAGGTCATCATGCCTTGGCCATGGTTGCGCGCGTTTTTGAAGCCGCCTTCGTAAATCAACCCGTTGGTGTAGGTGGCGCGCCCCTTGCCAGAAATCACGCCCGCGTCCCACTCACCCGAATAGGTGTTGCCATCTGCGTAGATGATTTCGCCGGTTCCTTCGGCCAGACCACCCACGAATGAGCCTGTGTAAAAAGAGCCATCGGGATAGGTCACCACACCTTCGCCATCAATCTCGCCGCGGGTCCAGTTGCCCACGTATTTGTAGCCATCCGTACTTGTGAATGTGCCTTGGCCGTGGCGTGCATCATTGTTGAACGCGCCCACGTAGATATCGCCGTTTGCGTAAGTTACGGTGCCTTGCCCCTGACGCTGGCCGGCCACGAAAGTGCCTTCGTAAACGTCGCCATTGATTTGGGTCAGCTTACCGTCGCCTTCCATCTGATCGTTGACCCATGTGCCGTCAAACACAAGCCCGTCTGCGGTCTTGAGCGTCCCGGGGCCAGCGCGCTTACCATCTGCCATCTCGCCGTCGAACACGGAGCCATCGGGGTAGGTGATTTTGGCAGAGCCGGATTTAATCCCATCAACCCACTCGCCTTCATAGATGTAGCCAGAAGGGTCTTGCATCTTGCCGATGCCGTCGTGCCGCCCGTTTGTGACACCGCCTTCATACACGACACCGCCATCGTATAGAATGAGGCCAGTGCCGGTCATCATGCCCGCTGCCCAGTCCCCCTCATAGGTGCCGCCATCGGTGAAGGTGATTTTGCCAAAACCGTTGGGTTGGCCGTTCTGAAACTCACCCACATAAAGTGAGCCATTGGGAAAGCGTGCTGTACCTTGGCCACTGATCGTGCCGTTGACCCACTCGCCTTCGTACTCATAGCCGTTAGGCAAAGTGTAGCGGCCCATGCCGTGCTGCTTGCCGTCTTTGAAGGTTCCCTCGTAGACACCGCCATTCTCATACTGCTTTGTCTGTGTACTTTGTGCGGCCACGGGTGCTGCGGCCAAAGAGGTGGCGGCCAAAAGGGCCACAAGGACGGATGCGGTATTGCGCTGCACGGTAGTTCCCCCGAAAGTCTAGGCAGGGCCATTGATGCCCCCTGGCGAAAGCCTAAATCAGCAACGAGCAATGAACAACGACTTTTGCGCATCGCAAATTGGTAGACCTTTCGCTTGGGGCTACATCTGCTAAAGCAAAGCGTGGTTTTCGAAAAAGGGACGGCAATGTCTGATCTGGTCGGTCAAAAAGGGTCGCGCACACGCGCCGAGGATAATTTTCGGCTGACAATGGCGCAGCTAAACCCAACGGTTGGGGATTTGGCGGGCAATGCGCAGCTTGCCTTCGATGCGTGGCAAGAAGCGCGTGAGGCAGGTGCAGACCTGATCATGTTGCCCGAGATGTTCATCACCGGCTATCAAGTGCAAGACTTGGTTCTAAAGCCTCAGTTTGTGCACGATGCGATGGCCCAGATCGAGACGTTGGCGGCACGCGTTAAGCACGGACCTGCGATGGCAATTGGCGGGCCGCAAAGCAAAGACGGTCAGTTGTTTAACGCGTACTATGTGCTGGATGGCGGCGAGATCACATCCGTGGGTCACAAGCATGAGCTGCCAAACTTCAATGTTTTTGACGAAGTCCGTCACTACATGTCTGCGCCGCTTCAGGGACCGATGTCTGTGCGCGGTGTTCGTATCGGTTTTCCGATCTGCGAAGATGCGTGGCACGAAGATGTTACTGAGGCGATGGAAGAAAGCGGCGCAGAGATGCTGCTTGTTCCAAACGGGTCGCCCTATTTCCGCGGAAAATTTGATGTCCGGATGAGCCAGATGGTGGCACGTGTCGTTGAGACAGGTTTACCGCTGGTGTACCTCAATATGGTTGGTGGACAGGACGATCAGATCTTTGATGGCGGCTCGTTTGTATTGAACAAAGGCGGCGCGCTTGCCCTTCAGATGCCCCTTTTTGATCAAGCGCTTAGTCACATTGATTTCACGCGCACCGCAGATGGGTGGCGTGCCGTTGAAGGTGAGATAACCGCGCAACCTTGCACAGAAGAACAAGATTACCGCGCCATGGTTGAGGGTCTGCGAGACTACATGGGCAAAACCGGATTTTCCAAAGTGCTGCTTGGTTTGTCAGGAGGCATTGACAGCGCGATTGTGGCAACTGTCGCTGCAGATGCGCTTGACCCTGAGAACGTACGTTGCGTGATGTTGCCGTCAGAGTATACCAGCCGAGAAAGCCTTGATGACGCCGGTGAAGTTGCAAATCTGCTTGGATGTAAGCTCGATGAGGTCAGCATTGCAGGCCCGCGCGCCGCGGTAACCGAAGCCCTTGCTCCGCTTTTTGCAGGGCTTGATGAGGGACTGACCGAAGAGAATATTCAGTCACGCTTGCGGGGGCTTTTGTTGATGGCCCAGTCGAACAAATTTGGCGAGATGCTTCTAACAACGGGCAACAAATCCGAAGTCGCCGTCGGCTATGCGACCATCTATGGTGATATGTCAGGTGGTTATAATCCCATCAAAGATATGTATAAAACCCGCGTGTTTGAGACGTGCCGTTGGCGCAATGCCAACCATCGCCCTTGGATGATGGCCCCTGAAGGCACCGTTATTCCGCCACGAGTGATCGACAAGCCGCCAACGGCAGAGTTGCGTCCGGATCAAAAAGACAGCGACAGCTTGCCCGAGTATGAAATTCTTGATGCGATCCTTGAAATGCTCATTGATGAAGAACGGTCGGTTGCTGAGTGTGTTGCTGCGGGCTTTGAGCGCGATGTGGTCAAGCGCGTCGAGCATTTGGTCTATATCAGTGAGTACAAACGCTTTCAGTCTGCGCCGGGACCAAGGCTGAGCCAAAAAGCGTTTTGGCTTGATCGCCGCTATCCGATTGTGAACCGTTGGCGCGATGGTAGCTGATGCGCTATGCCCCCGCTTAAGGCCTGATTGGTCCCCGACAAACGGGGCCGTTGGTGCGCTGGCCGAAGTGGGGTATTTCGCAACGCATCCCGTGGGCGTCGCCGCATTGGTTCTTGCTGCGCTGTCGCTTTTACGGCCGACACCTTTGGTGCGGTATGCCGCGTTGGTGGTGGTGTCTTTTGCCTTGCTGGGTGAAGTTGAAACGCTCTTTTCAAATATCACCGTTGCAGGGCAGCTTTATTCTGAAGGGTGTCGCGGCGCACCTTGGGCAACCGGGGCGCTATTGATAGCATTGCTTGGTGCTGTGGCATGGCGAAACTAGACAAGCGCCCAAGGGTGTGAGACATCCCGCGCGAACAGGAGAATTTCCGATGACCACGACTCGTTTTGCCCCTTCGCCCACTGGCTTTTTGCATATTGGTAACCTGCGTACTGCGCTTTTTAATTATCTGATTGCGCGCAAGAGCAACGGCTCTTTTATTCTGCGGATTGATGACACCGATCCAGAGCGCTCAAAGCAAGAGTATGTGGATGCGATTCAGCAAGACCTGGAATGGCTTGGCATCACATGGGACCGGATGGAGCGTCAGTCAGACCGCCTTGACCGCTATGCGGCTGAGGCAGACAAGCTGCGCGGCATTGGCCGGTTTTACGAGTGCTTCGAAACGCCTACCGAACTTGATTTGAAGCGTAAAAAGCAACTTAACATGGGTAAACCACCGGTTTATGACCGTGTGGGTCTTTCACTGAGTGACGCTGAGAAAGACGCGTTGCGCGCCGAGCGTTCTGGCCACTGGCGCTTTTTGCTCGACCAGTCGCGTATTGAGTGGACTGACGGTATCTTGGGTGACATCAGCATTGATGCGGCATCCGTAAGTGATCCGGTTCTGATCCGCGGTGACGGTCAGGTGCTTTACACTTTGGCGTCGGTTGTAGACGACACCGACATGGGCGTGACCGATGTTGTGCGCGGCTCTGATCACGTCACCAACACTGCGACGCAAATCCAGATGATCGAAGCAATCGGTGGCACTGTTCCAACTTTTGCGCACCACTCTCTTTTGACCGGACCGCAGGGCGAGGCGCTTTCAAAGCGTCTTGGTACACTTGCGTTGCGTGATCTTCGCGAACGCGGTGTTGAACCAATGGCGTTGTTGTCGCTTTTGGCGCGCATCGGCTCGTCTGATCCGGTTGAGCTGCGTGGTTCAATTGATGAATTGGTTGAAGGCTTTGACATCACCAAGTTTGGCTCTGCACCGACTAAATTTGATGAGAATGATCTTTTCCCGCTGACTGCGAATGTGCTGCAAGGCCTGCCTGTTGACGCCGTGACGCATGATCTGAACGGGTTGGGTGTGCCAGCAGAGCTTCAGGCGCAGTTCTGGGCGGTTGCGAAAGACAACATCACCGTAAAGGCAGATTTGGCCCAGTGGTGGACGCTTTGTTCCGAGGGTGCAGACCCTGTTATTGACGACGAAGATGCCGAGTTTGTTGCCCAAGCGATGGCTCTGTTGCCGGATGCTCCATTTGACGCCGAGACATGGGGTCAGTGGACATCAGCTGTAAAAGCGGAAACTGGCCGGAAGGGTCGCGGGTTGTTTATGCCATTGCGCAAAGCGTTAACCGGCATCCAGCACGGCCCTGATATGTCTGCGCTTTTGCCCCTGTTGCAAGTGATCCGCGCGAAAGCCTAAAGCAGGCAAAGGTGCGGGGCGTAAAGCCGCCCCGCACCTTTGCCCTAACTCCCTCTGCGTAGAATGCCTGCGGGGCGTGCCTTCAACGGCCCCCAAGCATAACCGAGGAATGCCAGCATCGTGGCTGCAACACCGCCAATGATAGTGGCCAACGCATTGCCCCAAACAATTGCAAAGCTGGTTTCCATCACAAATGTGCTGACGGCCCATGCAAAAGTCAGCCCCGCAATCAGCGCGATTGTGCCCGCAGCGGCACCTAAAAGCCCTGCGCGCAACGCAAAACTTTGCAGGATAACACCTTTTGATGCGCCGAGGGTTTTGAGTACTGCCGCCTCAAACGTGCGCGCATCAACACCTGCTGCAGCGGCTCCGATTAGCACCAAAAAGCCTGTGATCAATGTGGCTGATGCCCCGAGGGATGTGGCCGCAGCAAGGCTTGCCAAAAGCTCTCCCACACGTGCAATTGCGTCGGCGACCCTGATCGCGGTGATGTTTGGGAATGTTCCCGCGAGGTCACGCAAAATTTCGGCCTCTGCCTCGGGTGTCGCGTAAACCGTTGCGATGTGGCTGTGCGGTGCACCCTTCAGTGCAGCAGGGTTCATGGTCAGGATGAAGCCAATCCCTGCTGTTGAAAAGTCCACCTCCCGAAACGATGTGATCGTGCCGGTGATATCACGCCCCAGAATGTTGATCGTCATTGTGTCCCCAAGGACAAGACCCATCTCTTCGGCCTCTTCGGTGGCAAAGCTAATTTGCGGTGCGCCGGTATAATCTGTGGGCCACCAACTGCCTTGCGTGATCGTCACGCCGTCTGCGGCTGTTTGCGCGTATGTGACGCCGCGGTCACCTAGCAAAACCCAATGGTCACCTGCGACCTCTTTTGCGGGGCGGTCATTTATCTTGCTGATGACGCCGCGCAACATTGGCGCAGTATCCACGCGTGACACCGCAGGGTCATCCGCCAGCCGCGCGTTAAAGCCTTCGAGTTGGTCAGACTGAATATCGACAAAGAAATAACTTGGGGCGACGTCTGGCAAATCTCGCGCGATTGCGCCGCGCAGGTTGCCGTCAATTTGCCCAACGGCGGCAAGAACCGAAAGGCCAAGACCCAGTGACAAAATAGCTGAGCTTGCCTGTTCACGCGGCCCGCCGATGGCACCAAGCGCAAGTCGCAACGCAGGCCGCCCCCGCAACGCGTGCATTTTGGTTGCGGCTGCCGCCAACGCTCGCAGTCCGCGCGCGGCTAACGCAAGCACACCCAGTACAGCGATGATGCCCCCTGCAGTCCAAAGTGTTAGGAACGCAGTGCCCGAAAATGCGATGGCGCTAAGCACCAACGCGGCGACCAGCCCCGCAGTCATAAACAGGTATCTTTTGCGTGGCAGTGCGTTGTCATGCCCTAATGCGTCGCGAAACAGCGTGGCTGCGCGAATATTTTCCGTGCGCGCCAGAGGCCAAAGCGTGAAGATTGCAGCGGCAAACGCGCCATAAATAGCAGCTTCAATGAGTGGTTTGGGGTGAATTGCAAACTCGGCGGGAACCGGCAGGCGGGCTTCAATAATGGGCGCAAGGGCAAGTGGTAGTGCGGCGCCAAGCACAAGCCCGATGGCGATGCCCAAGATCGTCAGTAGGCCGATTTGAATGGCGTAAGTGGCAAAGATGGTTGACCGTGATGCGCCCAACGTTTTGAGCGTCGCAATTACGGATGTTTTCCGCTCAAGATAGCTGCGCACCGCTGCGCTGACACCAACGCCCCCGACCGCCAAACCAGATAGCCCGACAAGCACCAAAAAGGCGCCAAGCCGATCAACAAATTGCTGAATACCTGGCGCGCCATTGCGAGCATCGGTCCAGCGTAGCCCTGAATTAGCAAAGCGTTGCTCGGCGTCACGCTCAAGGGCGGCAAGTTTGGTGCCTTCGGGTAACAGCATGCGGTATTTCGTGTCGAACAAAGTGCCGGTTTGCAAAAGGCCTACGTTTGCCAGACTTTCGGTGCGCACAATTGTACGCGGGCCCAAGCCGAAACCACCACCGGCACTGTCGGGCTCACGTCGCAAAATAGCTGAAAGGCGAAATGTGCCGGTGCCAATGCTGAAGCTGTCACCGATCGCAAGCCCAAGGCGGTCGGCCAAGACACGCTCCATTACGGCACCATTTGCGGCAATTGCCTTAGTAAGCGGCATCGCAGGGGATAACTTAACCTCGCCCACAAGGGGGTAGGCAGCATCGACTGATTTGACTTGGGTTAACGCCCGTTCTGGTGGCGCATCGCTGCCCGATGGTACCACAATCATAGATCTAAAATCAGTAATTTCAGACACTTGAATGGCTTGGTTTTGCATCCATGCGCGCTCGTCTTCTGTCGCGAAGCGGTAGGTGAATTGCAGTTCTGCGTCGCCCCCAAGAAGTGCTGCTCCGTCCCGTTCTAAGCCTTTGAGGATGGCTGTACGGGTACTGCCCACGGCGGCAATTGCGGCGATGCCTAGCGCAAGACAGGCCAGAAAAATACCAAAGCCGCGCAAGCCACTGCGCAGTTCACGTGTTGCAAAAATCCATGCAGTTTTCATTGGTCTAACCGTCCGTCACGCAATCTGATCACGCGGTCACAGCGGTTGGCCAATTCAGGCGAATGGGTGACCATGATGAGGGTCGCACCGTGACGGTCGCGAAAATCAAATAGAAGGTCCATGACGGCCTCACCGTTGGTGCCATCAAGATTGCCCGTCGGTTCGTCCGCCAGCAAAATTTCCGGACGCGGCGAAAGGGCACGCGCAAGGGCCACGCGCTGTTGTTCGCCCCCTGACATCTGGTTGGGATAATGATCCGCCCGCGCCCCAAGACCCACTGCTTCCAGTTCCGCTTGGGCGCGGTCAAAAGCATCGGTTTCACCTGCTAATTCAAGCGGAACGGCCACGTTTTCAAGTGCCGTCATAGTCGGGATAAGGTGAAAAGATTGAAACACTACCCCCATGTGGTGCCGTCGAAACGCGGCAAGTGCGTCTTCGTCCAAATTGGTGAGGTCTTGGTTAACTGCGCTGATCGTTCCGGCAGTTGCTTGCTCGAGTCCGCCTATCACCATTAGTAGTGATGATTTTCCCGAACCTGATGGGCCAATCAGCGCCAATGTCTCGCCTTTTGTCACGTCAAGACTGATGCCGTGCAAGATATCCACCATCCCCGCATTGCCATTTAGCGAAAGGTGCACATCTTTGAGGGACAGGATCGGGTTAGACATTGAGGGGCCTTTCATGGGGATCACAACTGGATATGGGGCGGTATTGCTGCGGCGCAACCTGATGATGACAATTGTTGCGATCTTGGGTCTGGGCCTTGGCATGGGGCACGGTGGTGCGCGTGCTGAAAGTACCGTGGTGATCTTTGGCGACAGCCTTGTTCAAGGGTATGGGTTGCCTGCCGAGCAAGGCCTTGTGGCACAATTAGAGAGCTGGTTGCAGGCAAACGGGACGGAGGTGACGCTTGTGAACGCGGGTGTCTCCGGTGATACGACCCAGGGTGGTGCGGCGCGCATCGCTTGGACGTTGACCGAGCAGGTTGACGCCATTGTGATTGCCCTTGGCGGCAACGACATGCTGCGCGGCATCGATCCAAGTGTTGTGCGGCAGAATATGACAACCATTGTCCAACAGGCTGCGAATTCCGGTGTGGTTGTGTTGGTGGTGGGGATTGAAGCGCCATTAAATTATGGGCCTGACTATAAGGCGGCGTTTGATCCAATTTTCGCAGATATCGCGGCGCGTTTTGTGGCGGATTATCACCCGGGTTTTTTTACGGCGTTTGAGGGAGATGTGCTGCCGTTCATGCAGGCTGACGCAATCCATCCGAACGCAGAGGGTGTCGCGCAAATCGTAAAGTCTGTCGGGCCGTCGGTGGCGGCGCTGATCAATGGCGACTAGACGGGCAAGCCTTTGGCACATAGGCTTTTGAAGTACTGTGAGTAAGGAGTAACGAGTATGAGTGTTGCAAGAGTAACCGAAGTCATCGCAAGTTCGAAAAAGTCATTTGATGATGCAATAGAAGCCGGCGTTGAGCGCGCAGCCAAAACGCTCAAGAACGTGACGGGCGCTTGGGTGCAGGATCAAAAAGTAACTGTTTCAGATGGTAAAATTGATGAATACCGTTTTGTTTTGAGAGTTACTTTTGTTCTGGAAGACTGATTTTCTGACAGTTGAACGACTTGAAGGCCAGTTGCCATGCGGTTGGTAGCCTTTTTTGCCGTCTGGGTCTTGGCGGGTGGAAAAATCGTTCCATGTTACGAAGCAACACCGGAGGAGCCGCAACATGAATTCTATGCACAACATCGATGAACAAACCCGCCAAGCCCGCGTCTATGCACAGGCTATGGAAAGCCTTCAGGCGCATAACAGAGTATACCGCCCGAGTGCGACGGTCGCAGATATGCGCGCAAATCAGACATCTGATGGGGGCACACCCCTGTTGGATTGGGCGGGCGGTCTTTCTGCTAAATTCTGTATCGCTTTCGCGTTTATTACGCCGTGCTACATGTTTTGGAGCCAAGTCCTAAACTAATAACGGGACGGTTACATTTAGTCATAAAAAAGGCGCCACATCCAAATGGATGGGCGCCTTTTCCATTATAAGTACAATAACTTACGCGAGGGCGATGTTGATCGCGCTCTCACGGCCATCACGGCCGCTTTCGATGTCGAATGTTACTTTTTGGTTGTCAGCAAGACCAGTGAGGCCTGAACGCTCAACAGCAGAAATGTGAACGAAAACGTCCTTGCTGCCGCCATCGGGTGCAACAAAGCCGTAGCCTTTAGTAGTGTTAAACCATTTCACGGTGCCAGTAGCCATATCCGTGTCTCCTTTTAAATTCGTGCCCGCGAAATTGCAGCACGTCGGCTTAGTCAGGGATCGAAAGACTGTAGCCGGTAAGGGAAGACAGGGATCGAGTGCATAACGTAGCTAGTCCCCATATGGGGTGGCGACCCTCATAAAGCAAGGGAAATCGGGGAAAGCATTTTGATCAGCAATTCGCGGCTGATCTGGCTACGATATTTGGTGTTTGGGATACGCCAGGCCGCTATTTGGCCAAGCGTATCCTTAATGTATAGCCGCGCTAAACAGGATTTTAGCGTGCGAATTTCTTGTATTTGACGCGCTTTGGTTCCAAGGCATCGGGTCCAAGGCGGCGTTTTTTATCTTCTTCGTACTCAGTGAAGCCACCTTCAAACCACTCGATATGCGCTTCGCCTTCGAATGCCAAAATGTGGGTGCAAATCCGATCAAGGAAGAAGCGATCGTGTGAAATCACCACAGCACACCCTGCAAAGTCGACCAACGCATCTTCAAGGGCGCGAAGTGTTTCAACATCAAGGTCGTTTGTTGGTTCATCGAGCAGTAGGACGTTGCCACCGGCGCGCAGCAGCTTGGCCATGTGAACGCGGTTGCGCTCACCACCTGATAGAACGCCAACTTTCTTCTGTTGGTCGCCACCTTTGAAGTTGAAGGACGAACAATACGCGCGGCTGTTCACTTCAGCGTCACCCAGCATGATGATGTCATTGCCGTCACTGATTACTTCCCAGACGGTTTTATCGTCGGGCAGTGCGTCGCGCGACTGATCCACATAGCTAAGGTCAACTGTGTCGCCGTAGCTGACGGATCCCGCATCTGGTTGTTCATCGCCCGTGAGCATTTTGAACAACGTAGATTTACCCGCGCCGTTCGGGCCGATGACGCCCACAATACCACCCGGAGGCAGTGTGAAGGACAAATCTTCGATTAGAAGTTTATCGCCATAGGCTTTTGTGAGGTTGTCGATCTCGATGACTTTGTCACCAAGGCGGGGACCGTTTGGAATGATGATCTGTGCGCGGCCGACTTTTTCGCGCTCTGATTGATTGGCCATCTCGTTGTAGGCCGCAATCCGCGCTTTTGATTTGGCTTGGCGCGCTTTGGCGCCTTGGCGCATCCACTCAAGTTCACGCTCGAGGGTCTTTTGCTTGGATTTATCGTCTTTCGCTTCACGCTCCATGCGCTTGGCTTTGGCTTCCAGCCATGAAGAATAGTTACCCTCATGTGGGATGCCCGAGCCCCGGTCCAGTTCCAGAATCCATCCGGTGATGGCATCAAGGAAATAACGGTCGTGGGTGACGATCAGGATGGTGCCTTTGTAATCGATCAAGTGCTGTTGCAGCCATGCGATGGTTTCGGCGTCAAGGTGGTTGGTCGGTTCGTCAAGCAGCAACATGTCAGGCGCATCCAGCAAAAGCTGACATAGGGCCACGCGGCGCTTTTCACCGCCCGATAGGGTTGTGACGTCTGCATCATCCGCAGGGCAGCGTAGTGCCTCCATCGACACGTCGATTTGCGCATCGAGGTCCCATAGGTTCTGGCTGTCGATCTCGTCTTGAAGCTGCGCCATTTCTTCGGCGGTCTCATCGGAGTAGTTCATCGCCAATTCGTTGTAGCGATCCAGAATGTCTTTCTTGGCTTTCACGCCCAGCATTACGTTGCCGCGCACGTCAAGGCTTGGGTCCAAATCAGGCTCTTGGGGGAGGTAGCCGACGCGTGCGCCTTCTGCTGCCCATGCTTCACCGGTAAATTCTTTATCCTGACCGGCCATAATGCGCATCAAGGTTGATTTACCTGTGCCGTTCACACCGACCACACCGATTTTCACACCGGGCAGGAAGTTCAGGCGGATGTTCTCAAACACCTTTTTGCCGCCGGGGTATTGTTTGGACACGCCGTCCATGAAGTAGACGAATTGATTGGCAGCCATCTGTTACATCTCCGAGTAAAAGGTAAGTTGGCCCCAGATAACGCGGCACGGTCGCGGGGGCAATGCATTGACTGGACTGTAAGGGTGTCCGACAAGGTGCGCATGACACGGAAGTCTCCATATGCGCGGCAGGGCCAAGTTGTTGGTTTGTTGGGTGGATCGTTTGATCCCGCACACGCAGGGCACGTGCACATCACTAAAGAGGGGTTGAAACGCTTTGGGCTGGACCGCGTGTGGTGGCTGGTCTCAGTTGGTAATCCGCTGAAAGAGCACGGGCCCGCACCGCTTGAACGGCGTGTGCAGGCGGCCCGCCAAGTTATGTGCGATCCGCGTGTTGAGGTGACAGATATCGAGGCCCATCTTGGCACCAGGTATACCGCGCAAACCCTTGATGTGCTGCGCTTGCGGTATCCTGGCGTACGGTTTGTTTGGTTGATGGGTGCGGATAATTTGGCCCAGTTCCATCATTGGCAAGACTGGCAAGGTATTTTGGCGACCACACCTGTTGGGGTGTTGGCGCGCCCGGGTGATCGTATATCGGCGCGTACGTCACCGGCGGCCAAGATCTATGATTTTGCACGGTTGAAAGGTAGGCAAAGTCAGCTTTTGGGCCGCTCTGACGCGCCTGCGTGGTCGTTTGTGAATATACCGATGCTGTCTGTTTCGAGTAGCGAAATCAGGAAACGCGGTGAGTGGCAGCGCAACTAGCGACGCAAAGTTGCTGCACCCACACCTGCGCCGATGATCAGCACTAAACCGCAAAGCGTCAGTGTATCGGGCAAAGCGCCGAACACGGTCCATCCCAGAATGGTTGCTGCGATCAGTTGGAAGTATACTAATGGGGCCAGCCGCGTGCTGTCGGCCATTGCGCAGGCAAAAAGCAGCAAAAAGTTTCCAGACATGGACCCAACAGCAGACGCAGTGGCCAGCCCCACAACAGGCAGGCTCAGTGGTGGCCAGAAAACTGCGGCAAAAGGGAGCATGATAATCGCGGGGATCAGGAGTTGGCTCAGCAGTAGCGTGCGTGCAGGCGCGATCCCGATGAGCCATTTCGATGCGGTCAGGAAACTTCCGTAAAAACATCCCGCAAGGACGGCGAACCCGAGGCCCGGTGAATAGTCAAAGCCCGGTTTGACCACCAACAGGACGCCACAAAACCCAACGAGCAATAGAGCCGTTTGCACCCATGTGACTTTTTCTTTGAGCAGCCACGCCGATAGGGTGAACGACAACAGCGGACCGATGAAGAACGCTGCAAACACATTGGCGATGTCCTCAGTGCGCAGGGCCGTCAGGATGCACGAAATGCCGCCTGCCAACAAAAGCGCTCGGAAAACTACCTTAGGGTTGCGCAGAACACCCCATGTCCCGCGCGGCATAAATGGCGCTGCAATCAACGCGCCAAGGGCAAAGCGGCTCCATGCGATCCAAAGCGGGTGCACTTCATAATTATTCGACAGCAGCTTGCCGGCCGTGTCCCCTGCAGGGATTAGCGACATAGCGAGGAACATCAAAAGAGTGGCGCGTAACATAAGGCAGGTGGTTACGCCGCAGATTGTGAGTTGTCACGCGCCAACTGCTGGGCTTTAGTCTAGGCATGACGCGTGTGTATTCCCGACGGTTCTTGCTGGCCGGTCTTCTTGCAACAACAGCGACAGCGGCGGGTGCTACTGCGCCCACAATGTCAGCGCGCCCAGTTGCAAGGCCTGATGATTTTGCCCGCAAAGTTGACCCCACTGCCACAGATATCGTGACCCAAGCAGGCCTTAGTGGTGTCACGCGGTTTGCGGTTGCCGACGCGACGAGCGGGAAAAGCATTGAGCAATTCCAAGCGGATGAAGCGCTACCGCCTGCGTCAGTGGCAAAGATGCTGACAGCGCTCTATGGGCTTGACCGACTTGGAGCTGGGTTCCGATTTAACACGCGGCTTGTGAGCGACGGTGCGATTGAGGATGGCACGTTGCGAGGTGATCTGTGGCTGGTGGGCGGCGGTGATCCGACGTTGAACACCGATGATCTTGGCCGTATGATTGCCGATCTTCACAGCAACGGTGTGCGCAGGATTGATGGCAGCTTTTATGTTCAAAACAGCGCGCTGCCTGCAATCCCTTTTATTGACCGCGATCAGCCTGACTATTTGGGGTATAACCCCACAATCGGTGGTATGAACCTAAACTTCAATCGTGTGCATTTCGAATGGCGACGCGGCGCGGATGGATATCGTACAACCATGGATGCCCGTGCAAAACGTCATGCTCCTGCGGTAGAGATGGCAACGCTGCGCATCGTTTCGCGTGACTTTCCTGTTTACGGATACGCTCTTGAAAAGGGGCGTGATGCGTGGACGGTCAGCCGTTCTGCACTTGGCGGGGGCGGGGCACGGTGGCTGCCGGTTCGCCAACCTGCGCTTTATGCAGCTGATGTTTTCGGTCAACTTGCCCGCGCCAAGGGAATTTCGCTTCCCGCCGGTCAAGTGACGGATCGCCCTGCAAAGGGGCGTGTTCTGGTCCAGCATGCAAGTGTGCCGCTTTTCGAGATGTGCCGCAATATGCTGAAGTTTTCGACCAACTTGACGGCTGAAGTTATTGGTCTGCAGGCCTCTGGTGCAAAGACACTTCGAAGTTCGGCTGCGTCTATGAATGGATGGGCAAAGGAGCGTTTTGGCGTTGCTGCGCAACTGGTTGATCATTCAGGCCTTGGTGATCGAAGTCGTATCAGTGCGTCTGATTTGCTGCAAATTTTAGTCGCGGCCGCAAACGGGCCGATTGGGGCACTGATGAAGCCGATCAAGCTGCGTGACGCGAACGGCAAAGTCATTGATGGGCGAGGCATCGAAGTGACAGCCAAAACTGGCACGTTGAACTTTGTCAGCACATTGGCCGGCTATGTCACCACCCCGCAAGGTACAAAGCGGGCTTTTGCGATTGTCTCTGCCGATCTAAGTGCGCGCGGCAAAATCAAAAAGTCAGACAGGGAAAGGCCCCGCGGTGCATCCGGCTGGAACAGGCGCGCAAAATCAATGCAGCAGCGCCTTTTGCACCGTTGGGGGCGGGCCTAAAACGCGGTCGGCAAGGTCATGTGGCGTGCGCGTGCGCCACGCTCAATTGCTGCAGCGTGTAAGCGGTCAAGTTCAAGCTCGTACCGAATTTCTTCAAGCATGCGAAGTTCGGGCGATGCAATTGATCCGTCAGCGGCTGCGACGTCGCATGACAATGCGTAAGCTGTTTCATACAGGGTTTGAGGCAATGCGTCGCGGATCAAGCCAAAAAGCGCGTCCAGCCCGTCTTCTTGATCGAACAAGTCAAAAACGGTGCGCCCGATTGTTTGAAGGCGTTCGGGATCATATCCCGAAAAGACGGGTAAGTTGTTCACAATATTGGTGATTTTCACAAGTTTAGCCGTGCGAATATCTTCATCGCTTGCGGAAACGGCGATCATCAGTGCGGCAAGGCTGTCTTGTGCCGTTAGCGGGGCTTGTGCGTTCACGAGGGGTGTTCCTTTTGGACTGCTCTGCCCTTGGTTTATTGACGGCTGGCCCCCCTCGCAATAGGGAGTGCGAATGGTGCGCGGGGTTGTGCCACCGCGCGGCTGATCTGCGCGCCCTCGCCGCGTCCAATTACGTACACCGATGATCAAAACCGGAGATAGCCAGATGAGCCTTTCGCGCGACGAAGCCCAACAGTCCAAAGCATGGCCTTTTGAAGAAGCGCGCCGGGTGCTCAAACGGCTTAAGGGTAAGGACCCGGAGAAGGGTTATGTATTGTTCCAAACGGGATACGGCCCGTCGGGGCTGCCGCATCTTGGGACTTTTGGTGAGGTTGCGCGTACCACCATGGTGCGTCGCGCATTCGAAGTGTTGTGCGATATTCCAACGAAGCTTATTTGTTTTTCTGACGATATGGACGGGTTCCGCAAAGTGCCGACAAACGTTCCGATGCAAGAAGAGCTGTTGCAGGATCTCAACCTGCCGCTGACCAAAGTGCGCGACCCGTTTGGGTGCCATGAAGGTTTTGCACAGCACAATAATGCGCGTCTGTGTGAATTTCTGGATGGTTTCGGATTTGAGTATGAGTTTGCATCATCAACCGACTACTACACTGGTGGGAAGTTTGATGAAGCACTTATGACCGCCCTAGAGCGCTTTGACAAAATCCAAGAGATCATGCTGCCGACATTGGGCGAAGAACGCCGCGCCACATATTCGTGCTTTCTGCCCGTAAGTCCGAAAACAGGCCATGTGCTTCAGGTGCCAACGCTTGAACGTAATGTGGCGAAAGGCACGATCGTTTATGAAGAGCCTGACGGCGAGCGTATCGAAGTGCCCGTCACCGGCGGTAACGTCAAAATGCAATGGAAACCTGATTGGGCGATGCGTTGGGCTGCCCTTGGGGTGGATTATGAAATGTCTGGCAAAGACCTGATCGACAGTGTTGTCCAATCGGGTAAAATTTGTCGCGCACTTGGTGCGCCGGCGCCTGAAAGCCTGTCGTATGAGTTATTTAATGACGAACTCGGTCAGAAAATTTCGAAATCAAAAGGCAATGGCCTTTCGATGGAGGAGTGGCTGACTTATGCGGCGCCCGAAAGTCTGTCGTATTTTATGTATCAGAAGCCAAAGACAGCCAAGCGCCTCTATTTCGATGTGATCCCCAAAATGGTGGATGAGTATCATCAACAATTGCGCGGCTATGAAGACCAAGATGCCACGCAAAAGCTGGCGAACCCGATTTTCCACATCCACGGTGAGACTGCGCCAAAGTCTGACATGGTTGTGCCGTTCTCAATGTTGCTGAACCTTGCGGCTGTGGCCAATGCCGAGGGTAAAGAGCAATTGTGGGGCTTTATTCAGCGCTACGCGCCCGAGGCGTCCGCAGAAACCCATCCTGATTTGGATGCGGCAGCAGTCTATGCGGTTGCGTACTACAACGACTTTGTGAAGCCTGAGAAAACGTACCGCGCACCAACAGATCAAGAGCGTGCGGCTTTGGCGGATATGGCAGCGGCATTGCGTGATCCCGCGTTGGCGCGTCAGATGATTGAGACGAAAAACGCAGCAATGGGCAAAGATGATCCGGTAGCTGAGTTGGATTACACCAGCGCCGAGGATCTGCAATCAATTGTCTTTGCGGTTGGTAAGAACCACGGGTTTGACCCGCTTCGTGATTGGTTTGGCGCGATTTATGAAGTGCTTCTTGGGGCTACTCAGGGACCGCGCTTCGGTGGATTTATCGCGCTCTATGGCGTTGATGAAACTGCGAATTTGATTGACGAAGCCTTGGAAGGCGCGTTGATTAATTGACCTAGCGCTCCTCTGACTTAGCTTTTGGTGCAGTCAGAGGAGGTTCACATGGTTCGTATTTTAGTCGGTCTGGTCTTTTGTTTGTGGGCGGGATTTGCCGCAGCGCAAGATACGCCAACACGTGATATTCAAAATACCATCTCAAATCAGATGGATGCCTTTCGCGACCGTAATGTGGACGGCGCGTGGGCGTTTGCGGCCCCAAATATACGGCGAATGTTTGGGCAAGACCCCAATGCATTCGGGCGGATGGTTGAGCGTGGCTACCCTATGGTTTGGAACAACGATCAGATCAGGTTTGGTGAATTGCGGGTGCTGAATGGCCATGTTTGGCAACAAGTGCGCGTGACAGATGCGGCCGGTGGTCGGCATGTCCTTGATTACATGATGCTGCAAACGGAAGCGGGTTGGAAGATTGCTGCGGTGCAGGTGTTGGAAGCCCCCGACGTGGGCGTTTAGGTGTTGCGCGCGTCATTAGCAGTGCGTTCGCTCGCCTAAGATGCGCTTAATGAACGGACGCTAGGTTGGGCAGATAGAGCAGACCAACACGCCCGCGCTGACATTGTGAGACCGCAGAAACGGATGCTCCGTTTGTGCGGTTTTTTTGTGTCTAACGCCAAGGTTCCACGAAAGGATATCGTTCATGAATATGGCAATTACTGACCGTTTTAGCTTGTCTCCAGCACCGTTTTCGCAAGGCTTGGGCCAGTGGTCCCGTGAAGATGGGACTTTTGGAACTGAAACCTACGCAAGCTACAGCAGTGCTGTGGTCGTGCCATCGGATCCTGATTTTGGGAGTTGCCTTCAGCTGACAAAAAACCAAGGCGGCACCCAACGATTGCGGTTCACGGGCCAAACTGCACGTTCCACGAGTTGCTACTACAAAGTGAGCGCGCGCATCAAAGCGGTAAGCGGCAGTCGGCCGTCTGTGCAGATTGCGGGCTCTGTCTTTGATGCCTCGGATGATGCTTTGACCGGGCTGCAACTGGCTGGGGCAGCGGTGACGTTGCAAACCTACGGAAACGTGATTGAGGTGTCTGCTATCGTGGGGCAGGGCAGTCGTCCTGGCGTGGATATGGCGTGGGGGATGGACGCTGAATATGCGCATATTGGCCTAGATTTGACGGGGCCGGTCGGTGGCGTAATCCGTATTGATGACCTTAGGGTCGAAGATGTGACGCCGCTTTTATTTAGCCAAACATTTGATGTGTTAGACGTGCGGGATTTCGGTGCGATCGGGGACGGAGTGGCCGATAATGCTGATGCGATTGAGGCGGCTGATGCAGCAGCGCAGGGCCGTACTGTTTTGGTCACGGACGGCGTTTTCCGGATGGGCCGCGATGTGACGATTAACAGCAAAATCCGTTTTGAAGGCCAGATTACCCAATTGCCTGTGCACCGTTTTGTTCTTAGGCGCTCGTTCGATCTGCCGACTTATGCCGATGCGTTTGGCAATGAAGTCGTGGGTTTCAAAAAAGGGTTTCAGGCCCTGTTTAATGGCGCGGATCATGAGGT
>NZ_CBFHHE010000004.1:0-115375 GCF_965655635.1 Nereida sp. | reverse complement strand
ACATTTAAACTCAATACACATATCAAACAGATAAACGTCCAAAACGGCAGTATCTGCGGACTAACCACGGACGACGGCACACACTACGACGCTGCCCGCGTTTTGTTCAACGGGGACCCAAAAGCGCTGCAAGACGGGTTGTTGGGCAAATCCAGCCGCACAGCCGTCCCCAATGAGCACGTCCAAACACGCAGCCTATCCGCACATGTCCACACATTTGCGGCCCAACCAACCGGACCTGACCTCAGCCATCACACCGTCTTTTTTGGAGATGACCCAAAAACAGAGTTTGGACCCATCCGGTCAAGCAATCTGCCCCAAGACCCCACCCTTTACATCTGCGCCCAAGACCGAGCCGGCGGCGCGCAGCCCAGTGGGTTGGAGCGCTTCGAAATTATCATGAACGCCCCGCCCACAACTAACACCACAGCGAGCCAACGGGAAATTACGCAATGTCAGACACTAGTTTTCAACACATTGGCCCGCTTCGGGCTCACCTTCACCCCAAAACCGACACCCCAAAGCCTGACGCCACCGGCAACATTCAACCGACTATTCCCCGCAAGCCACGGTTCCCTTTACGGGCAGAGCCCACATGGGCTGATGGCATCGTTCGCTCGGCCGACGGCACGCAGCCCATTGAACGGCCTGTATCTGGTGGGTGGGGGGACGCATCCGGGAGCGGGCATCCCGATGGCAACCCTGTCCGCACAGCACGCGGCCGAGGCGATATTGACGGACCTTGCTTCGACATCGACGTCCCGCCCAACGGCTATGCATGGTGGTACATCGACGGGATCAGCCACTGCGGCACCCGCGCCATCAGCATCATCGGCTTCATAGGCTCTGTCTTTTCACCTTGGTATCGCTGGTCAGGTCGCAAATCCCCGCGCAACCACTGCTGTATCAACGTGGCCACTTACGGGCCGGGCGGACGTTTCACCATGACCGATCGGGGTGAAAGCGCCCTGCGCACAAGTCAAAATATCTTTGAAGTTGGCCCCTCCAAAATGACATGGATGGGCGATAAACTGGTGATCAATATCAATGAAATGGGCGCACCGCCAATGGTTGGCCCTGTGCGCGGCAAAGTCACCCTCACGCCAAAATTTGTAACAAACCTTGAGGTACCGCTTACTCCGTCGGGGACCCATGTTTGGCGCCCGTTTGCACCATCTGCAGATATTGATGTGCAGCTTGAAGCAGATGGCTGGCAGTGGGATGGGCACGGCTATTTTGATGCTAACTTCGGGACCGCTGCGCTTGAGGACGACTTCAGTTATTGGACATGGGGCCGCTATCCGCACTCCAAAGGATCCGTGTGTTTTTACGACGCAGACCGCCGCGACGGCAGCACATTAGACGTCGGCTTACTATTTCAAAACGATGGTGAAGTGCAGCTTTTGAACTCTCCCCCCAAAGTTGCAATGAAACGCTCGCTTTGGCAGGTCCGCCGCGAAACGCGGGCTGATGCAGGATACAAACCGGTTCAAGTCAAAGGTATGCTGGATGCACCATTCTACTCACGCTCTGCGGTAAAGACGCAATTTGCGGGTGAGGAAGTTGTGGGCGTTCACGAGGCACTTGACCTCAACCGCTTCCGCTCAAAAATTGTCAAACCGATGCTGGCCTGTCGCGTGCCACGCCGCGCAAAATGGCGCTTTGACACACCACCAGCAGAATAAACCGAGCGGCGTTAAACCGTAGCGACCGCGTCGGGGTTGCGCCGCAAGATCGACCAGTTAAGCGCACCTGCGACGCTGACCCACGCAAGATATGGAACCATCATCCAACCCGCGATAGGCAGCATAAGCCAGAAACTTACCAACGTCCCAAAAACCGCAAGCCACAGCACCACGAGCGAAATCATCGCCGCACGAATGCGCTTTAGCCCGAAGAACACGGGGCTCCAAAGCGTGTTTGCTGCAATTTGAAACGCCCAAAACGCCAAAGCCAAGCCTACGCCTTCGCGACCAGCCACCAATGTCGCAGCGACAGAGCTGAGAATATAAAGCGTTACCCAAGCAACGGGAAACATCCAGTCCTTTGGCGTCCAGCTTGGCTTGTTAAGCGCGCGGTACCATCCATCCGGCGGGAACAAAGACCCCGTAGCCGCGGCCGTGCAGCTTGCCGCCATAAAGACGATGAAAATTGACCAATCCATGTGGGCTTCACCTTTCGCGTGAGTACCCTGTTACCTAGTGACGATATTCGTTTTGTCCATTTGTTCGCGCGCCTTTAAGTCAGACAGGATCGCCAAAACATCGTCACCCCAAAACGGTCGTGCAGGTGTTTTGCGCGCAGCCGCATCAACTAAGAAAGCCACTTCAGGCGAAGGCCGTGCGTATACAACAGCAGATTGTGGCATCATAACGCTCGCCCCTGTCCGCAAAGCAGCCTGTGCAATCCAGCCCAGCTTTTGCCCCTTTGAAGTGTGAGCACGGGTGTTAATCGTGTCATAGCCCGCTTTTTGCACCTCACGACCGATCCCACCATAAATCAAACGGGCCGCAAAAATACCGGTCCGCGCCTTGAGCGGTAGCGCCGAAATCCCCGCTTCCGACCGCATGTAGAGCCGGTTCGCATCCATCACCAAACGCCGCACCATCGCGCGGATTGCCTTGCTAGGGCGCGGATCAGCGAACACGTCTTCTGCATTCAGTCCAGCTGCGTCCAGCCATTCGGTTGGTAAGTACATCCGCCGCTCGCGGGCGTCTTCGCCAACGTCACGCGCAATATTGGTCAGCTGCATCGCAACGCCCAGATCACACGCGCGCGCCAAGGTATTTTCATCCCGAACACCCATCAAAACACACATCATTGCGCCAACAGCAGAAGCCACACGCGCGGAGTATCCATAAAGCTCCTCGAGCGTTTCATACCGCCGCTCAGTCGCGTCCCACGCCAAGCCCTCTAACAGCGCCTCAGGCAAAGCGCGCGGCATTTCGAATTGCTCGATTATGGCAGCAAATGCACGGTCCGCAGGTGCGTCAAATGGGCGGCCTTCATAGGCGCGATCAAGACGTTCTTGCAGCCGCAACACCGCCGCTGCTTTGTGGGCGTTCAAATCAACCGCATCATCGGCAAGTCGGCAGAAAGCATAAAGCGCAAGCGCAGGGTCGCGGACTTTTGCGGGCAATAATTTACTTGCCGCATGAAATGAAAGCGACCCATGGCGGATCGCTTCTTTGCAATGCTCAAGGTCTGCTGGTGCGATCATCGGACGGTCCTTTCCGAAAGAACAGGTTCAGCCCCGCTTGGAGCGACGTCAGGCACCATCTTGGCCAGCACCTCTGCACTGCTCACAACACCCGGTACACCGGCGCCGGGGTGCGTGCCGGCACCCGCCAAAAACAATCCCGACACTTCTTCTGAAACGTTATGAGGACGGAACCAAGCACTTTGCAGAATACGCGGCTCAAGACTAAAGCCCGACCCATTTGGCGAGAGATACCTGTCCCGAAAATCTTCAGGCGTAAACGTAACTTGCTCTGTGATCTTCTCAGCAAATCCCGGGATATGCTGTTCAAGAACGGCGCTCACTTTGGCGCGGTACGCTTCAACGTCACGCTCCCAATCAACACCATTTTTGTGACCCAGATGCGGCACCGGACTTAATACGTAAAACGTGTCATCCCCATCAGGCGCTACCGTTGGGTCGGTCAAGCTGGGCCGGTGAATGTATAAACTAAAGTCATCCGCAAGCTTACCCTTAACAAAGATATCCTTCAGCAGCGCCTCATAACGCGGACCATTCACAATGGTGTGGTGTCCGACATCTTTCCACTCGCCACGGGTGCCTTTGGTCCCGAAATACCAAACGAAAAGACCCATCGACCATCGGCGGCTTTCCATCTTTTTGTCGGTCCAGCGCGCCCGTTTATGACCGCGCAGAAGATGCGTGTAGGTATGACCGGCATCTGCATTACTGACCACAATATCAGCATGGATCATCTCGCCGCTCATCATCCGCACACCGCAACACCGCCCCTGTTCGACCATGATCTCATCGACCACGCTGCCCATTCGGAAAATACCGCCCTGTTCTTTCACCACATTGGCCATCGCATCGGCCAGCTTCTGAACTCCGCCAATCGCATAATGTACGCCAAAGCGTTTCTCCAAATATGCAACCAACGCGTACATACTTGTCACTTTGCGTGGATCACCACCGATAAAGAGCGGGTGGAACGACATAGCCATGCGTAGTCGCGCATCCTTGAACCGCGCCTTTGCAAGGTCCAAAATAGACCGGTCTGCACGAAGCGCCGCAAACAACGGCAACACCTTTATGGTTTCCCAAATGCGGTGCATCGGTTTGGCGACCATACCCTCAAAACCAACCACGTAGCGGCGTTCAGCATCTTTAAGAAAACGGCGGTAGCCCTTCACATCACCAGGGCTAAGACATGCAACTTCTGCTTCCATTTCGGCTGTATCTTGCATTGCCCGAAAGCGGCTACCGTCAGGCCAGCGCACTTCATAGAACGGATCAAGCGGGACCAACTCCACATCATCTTCAAACTCTCGGCCACACGCTGTCCACAAATCTTTGTAAACTTGCGGCACCGTCACGATGGTCGGCCCCAGATCAAACCGATGCCCGCCCTTTGTAATGGATGAGCCACGGCCGCCCACACGATCCAGCTTATCAAGGACCGTCACGCGGTACCCCTTCGCCCCAAGCCGCATCGCCGAGGCAAGCCCGCCAAGCCCCGCGCCAATGACAATCGCATGAGGTGCGGCATCACCGCTCGGGAATCGTGGATCAAGATCATTCATAACTGCTACTCTCGCACTGTCAGGTTTACTTGACAACACTTTCGTGTAAGCTTCGATTGACACTCCTAGCCAAAGTGACTCGTAAATGACCACCCAATGCGTCAGCATCAGCTTCTACAGGTTCGGCCCACTTAGGGCGCGACTATGGGCGCTCGCCATGATGGGCGCGGCACGGTTCAGCATTGGCAAAACGCCACACATCGACTTTTGGAAGCTCTGCGGCTCAGGAACCGGCGAAGGGTTCACCCCGCTTCCCAACACCCAAGTTTACGCCATCTTGGCCACATGGCCCAATATACAAATCGCTCAAGAACAGAGCCTATCTGCACCACTATTTTGCCGCTACAGCGCCCGCGCAGACGAAAGCTGGACAGTCTTTCTAACACCCACATCCGTTCGTGGTGCGTGGTCAGGCAAAGTACCCTTCGTTGAAAGCGCTGACACCGAAGGCCCCCTTGCCGCGCTTACGCGCGCGACGGTGAAAACCCGTAAAGCCCTACGGTTTTGGAAGCGGGTTCCCGCCATTTCATCAGTTATCGGCGCGGATCCGAATGTTGCGTTCAAAATCGGCATTGGGGAGGTACCGTTGCTGCATCAAATTACTTTTTCCATCTGGCCAAATGCTGACGCGATGGCAAATTTCGCCCGAAAAGACGGGCCTCACGCCCGCGCAATCAAGGCCGTCCGTAGGGACGACTGGTTTGCAGAAGAACTCTACGCCCGCTTCCGCGTTTGCGGTGAAGCCGGTACATGGGGCGGCGTTTCGCCCCTCGCACAACTGAAAGAAATCTCATGAAACAGCCCTTCCCCTTCTCCGCCATCGTCGGTCAGGACGAGATGAAACAGGCAATGATCCTCACCGCGATTGACCCCTCAATTGGTGGCGTGTTGGTCTTCGGTGACCGCGGGACAGGCAAATCGACAGCCGTGCGCGCGCTTGCCGCTTTGCTGCCACCGATTACAGCCATCAAAGGCTGCCCAACCAACGCCGAAACCTCTGCGGATTGCCCAGATTGGGCGGCAATCGACACGGACCAGACAGTAGAAATTCCGACCCCAGTCGTTGATCTACCCCTTGGCGCCACCGAAGACCGCGTTGTGGGGGCATTGGACATCGAAAAGGCTCTAACACGCGGCGAAAAAGCGTTTGAAGCAGGCCTACTGGCGCGTGCAAACCGTGGGTATCTCTACATCGACGAGGTCAATTTGCTCGAAGACCACATCGTGGACCTTCTCTTAGACGTGGCCCAAACTGGTGAAAACGTGGTTGAGCGTGAAGGTCTGTCTATTCGCCATGCCGCGCGCTTTGTTCTTGTCGGCTCAGGCAACCCAGAAGAGGGCGAGCTGCGCCCCCAACTTCTTGATCGCTTCGGCCTGTCGCTTGACGTTAGCTCTCCCAATGACGTTGAGACACGGGTCGAAGTGATCAAGCGCCGCGACGCCTACGAGCGGAACACGGCCACCTTCCTTGAAACATGGGCTGTCAAAGATGCGGAAATCCGCGATGACATCATCAAAGCCCGTTCGGTACTGCCTAAAATTAAGACGGATGATGCAATTTTGGCTGATTGTGGGGCGCTTTGTATTGCGCTTGGCTCCGATGGCCTGCGCGGAGAGCTTACCTTGCTTCGCACAGCGCGCGCATGGGCCGCTTATCAGGGCCGCAACAAAGTAATTCGTGCGGATTTACAAGCAGTTGCACCAATGGCCCTCCGCCATCGCCTTCGTCGCGATCCTCTTGATGAAGCCGGCAGCGGAGCGCGCGTCGCACGCATTGTGAACCAAGTCTTCAACACGCCAAGTGTTGCCACTGCATGACTAGTCCCGCACCAGCATGGTCTCTCGCTGAACGCGCGTTAACCTTGTTGGCGCTTAACCCACGTCTTGGTGGCATGTGGGTAAAAGCCCGTAACGGCCCCGTCCGTGACCGCTTCAACGCCGCCTGCGATGCGCTCCCCCTGCCCTGCCGCCGGGTACATCCACGCGTTTCTGACGAACAGCTTTTCGGCGGCGTAGACATCAGCGCTACGCTCCAAAAAGGCTCTGTTGTGACCGAAAAAGGGATGCTGCACGACCCTTCGACACTTGTTCTAACAATGGCTGAACGCACAGAAGGGCCATTGGCCGCGCGGCTTGCGCAAACATTGGACACAGGCGATCACACCCTGATCGCACTTGACGAAGGCTTGGACGAAGAGGGTGCTGAACAACTCGCTCCGACACTAGCGGAACGACTCGCTTTTCACTTAGATTTAGGCGGGATACGGCACACAGATGTCAGTGTCATCACGCTGCCAAGCAGCATTGATCTGACAACTGCTGAAACATCCAATGAGGTAATTAAATACCTCACATCGCTCTGTATTCAATTTGGCGTTGATGGCATTCGCGCGCCTATGTTTGCTGTTGAGGCCGCACGCACACATGCGGCTCTGTTTAACCGTCAAACACCTAATGCCGACGATCTGAAGACGGCCGCTGAACTGGTCATCGCGCCCCGCGCCACCTGCCTACCATCCGATCAAACAGATGCACAAGAAACGCCACCGCCGCCTGAAAACACCAGCGACACTTCAGCAGCCAATCAGTCCGCAGAGATTATACCGCAAGACATGGTGGTCGATGCCATTCGCGCGATGCTGCCACCGGACGTCCTCGCTCGGTTAGCCAAGGCAAAAGCACAGCGAAGCGCCAAAACAGCCAGCGGTTCAGGTGACAGCAAGAAAGGAAACCGCCGCGGTCGCCCCCTGCCATCAACCACTGGTAAGCTGGATGGCACCAACACAATTGATTTGGTCGCGACCCTGCGTGCCGCCGCACCTTGGCAACCATTGCGTCGCCGCGGGTCTAAACAAACCACGCTCGCCATTCGCCCGTCTGATATTCGGGTCAAGCGCTTTAAAGAAATGTCAGACCGACTAATGATTTTCACTGTAGACGCATCCGGAAGTGCCGCCATGGCACGACTCGGAGAGGCAAAAGGCGCAGTTGAGTTGCTGCTAGCGCAGGCCTACGCCCGTCGCGACCATGTGGCGCTGGTGGCGTTTCGCGGTGAAACGGCCGAAACGATTTTGCAACCGACGCGCAGCTTGGTGCAGACGAAACGACAACTGGCCAGCTTGGCAGGTGGTGGTGGTACGCCTCTTGCGGCCGGCCTGAGGGCAGCCCTTTATCTGGCACAACAGGCCCAAGGGCGCGGCCTGACACCCACAATCATCACGCTGACCGATGGACGTGCAAACATCGCTCTTGATGGAAAAGCTTCTCGTGTCCCCGCGGGGACAGATGCCGAGATGATGGCCCAACATATCGCCGCGCATAACATCGCGGGCATGGTCATTGATGTGTCTAACCGACCACATAAAGCCTTAGAAGCCCTCTCCAGCCGCATGATGGCATTCTATATCGCACTACCCAGAGCCAACGCACAAAAGCTCTCTCAGGCCATCTCAGGCGCTTTGTAGAGGCATGGACCTATTGCCCCGCCTGCCCGCCTACTGGCCCCACAAAGAGTACTCTCAGATCATTCCCTGCAGGCCACACAGGTGGCACGTACAAATTATGGGCAGCGGACCGCAATTATTGCTAATCCACGGCGCTGGTGGCGCAACGCATTCATGGCGAGACGTCATGCCGCTATTGGCACAAACGCACGAAGTCATCGCCGTTGACCTGCCGGGTCAGGGCTTTAGCCAACTTGGCTCGCGCGCGCGCTGCGGGCTGGATGCAATGGCTACAGACCTTGCGTCGTTGCTTGCCCAAGAAGGCTGGGAACCCACCGCAATCATCGGGCACTCCGCCGGTGCGGCCATTGCAATGCGGCTTGTAGAACTTGGCGTGTCCCCGCGGGGACAGATCATCGGCATCAATGCGGCTCTCGCAAATTTCAAAGGCATTGCAGGCTTTCTATTCCCTGCGTTCGCCAAGCTGCTGTCCCTGAACCCACTGACAGCACGTATCTTTACTGCTACCTCTGGCAACAGCGCAGCAGTTGAGCGCCTGATTACTGGGACAGGTTCAGAGCTGGATGAGAACGGCCTAAAGCTTTATGAGACGCTCCTCTCACGTCGCTCGCACGTTGATGGCACACTCGCTATGATGGCGCATTGGAAGCTGGATGGGTTGCTCGAACGGCTACCAAAGATCCGCAATCAAACACTCTTCATTACCGGCTCAAACGACCAGGCTGTTCCGCCGAATACAAGCAACGCAGCTGCCTTACATATGACAAACGCGCGAGTGCAAGAACTTAGTAAACTTGGGCACTTAGCCCATGAAGAAAGCCCGCAGCAGGTGGTCAACCTGATACGGGCCTTTATCGAAGAGCAACGTGTCCCCACGGGGACACGCTAGTTTGGATCAAGCGCTTCCCAAAACGCAGCTACTGCAGCCTCAAGCCGAGCGCGCTCAACGGTTGTGAAATCCATCTTCGATTGCATCGAAAAACTTCCTTCAGCGGCGACGCACTTCACCTGTCCCCGCGGGGACATCAAACGTAGGGTCGTCTTGGCCATCTCAGGAGGCGTTGTTTTCTGAGTATTCTTCTCAGCCACAAACGCCCGCAGCATCCGAAGTTCATCAGCCGCACTCTGCCCACTTGCGTCAAGCAAGCGCTGCTTCAGAACACTGACAAGCGCAGAGTTCTCATCAAGCTTTTTCCCTACCTCAAGGCCAAGCGCCCGTGGGATTACATCAACATGAACTAAGCTTGGTTCAAGCCGCTGATATAGCTTTGCAAAGTTCTTAATGTAGGCCCGCTTTTGCCGACCCGCACTTGCAAACAGATCATCAATGGCTTCGTTCACGTTCGAGAACGCTTTGTCAGACGACCGCAAGTAAGCCCAAGAAATCGCCGCCATTTCACCAAATCCGATACCTTTGCGAACGATATTCTCATCTACCATCCGACGATACAAAGACCGGTCTTCTTCAGTCTTAGCAATAATTCCTACTGGAATTTCAGCAAATCGCTTTTCACCAGTTTCTTTGTAAAGCTCACGAAACGCAGTCAGACGCCGATATCCCTGAACCAACTCATAACCATCACCTGCCTCCAGCACCTGAATAGGGTTTGAAAGCCCAATATCGCAGATCGAGGCCTTTAACTCATCAATTTCACTATCGCGGACCGCCTTGCGATCACGGGTCAGTAGTTCAGCTTTAACACTGTCAATATCGACTAAACGCGTAATCAAGCCAGCTTGTTTTAGGCCCACTAACTCATGGGCGAGCCGGTCATTTTCGGCGCGAATAGCGGCCTCTGCTGCTGCGCGCTCTGACAAAGCGCCAGCGTTCTCAGCAATGGCTGAAGCCATAGGGCCACGCCGGTCGTGGGGTGCTGACGGGGCAGGGGAACCAAACATCGACTTAGTCTCTAACTGAGGTGTTTGTGTATGTTCTGCTTCATCAAAATCAATATCGAATACACGACGTTTCTTCATAGCATTACTCCAATTCTTCCCACGCGCTTACAAGGTTAGTCCGAAATTCTTCATAGGCCTGATCAAAGGATGCCCGCGCACGGCGCCAAGTCTCACGCGTCATGTCCCTGTAGTCGATCTCGTAAATGGACGACAGGAAGCGACCTGATTGCTCAACAGCACGGGTCATCTCAATGGGATGTTCGGTAACTCTATCTTCAAACACTTTAACAAATGCCTGCTGCATCGCACGGTGCAGATCATTGTTTGGCTCAAAACGGGTCAGCAAGAAGCGGACATCAAGGAACTCCTTTGGAAGGGACATCGTCCCCGCGGGGACACCGCTGCGGAAGTGCGCCAAATCCTCAAGAGCCTCGGACAGCTGGCCGATAAATGAGGTCGTAGAATCATACTCCCAGTAACCCGGACCTGATGGGATATACAGAACATCCGCCGCAAAGACGGCATTCATCGATTGGTATCCAATCGCGGGCGGGCAATCGAAGATGATCATGTCATATGCGTCTGGCGGCAACTGATCGAGGTAGCGCGAGACGGCAGCAAAAAACGACCACTCTGGGTTCACATGGCGATACTGCGCAGAGGCGAACTCAACAAAGGCTGCATTGGCACAAGACGGCACGATATCAATTGTAGGCCATGACGTCGGCTTAATGAAATCCGTCACCCGCAAATCGGCCAATCCCATATCCGTAATTGAAGAGGGCAGGCTACGCTTGGGCAGAGCCGCACCGCTTTCAGCGCCCATACTTACATTGGCGTTCATCGCCTCTGTTTGGTGAATTAGGTCGCGCGCCATGACGCCCCAAACAGTGAATTCCTCATCCACATCCGACAGCCCCATCGAATGAGACAGTGTAGCTTGGGGATCAAAGTCCACGCAAAGAACGCGGTATCCGTCAAGCGCGGCCGCATGGGCAAAGTGCAGCGCAACCGTGGACTTTCCAGCACCGCCTTTGAAGTTAGCGATTGCTGCACGAATGGCCCGCTTACCCGACGGGCGCGGCGGCATAAGCGACTTTCGGTTCACCTTAAGGCGGCGGCGGATCTGGTTGATCTCCTCAAGGGAGTACCAGCGTTGGCGCCCATCTTCCTCAACCAACCCTTGGGGCAGGGAGGGGTCTGACGCCAACCGACCGCGCAAAGTGGACTGGTTTACCTTGAAGATAAGCTCGCCCACCTCCCAACTGGAAAAACGCCGCAGAGTTTTTTCCATCTCTGGGGAATAGGTTTGCTTCCTAATAACACCCTGCATTCGCAAGGACTGCGCTTGCATGCGAGCTAGATCTTCATGTGAAAACATTTGGAGCCTTTGACATAACTTGTCCCCGCGGGGACGCTTTTAGATGCTGTTGTCCTGATTTACGCCTAATTTGCGAAAAAAGCAAAAGGGGATAAAGATGAAATCGTAAAAAAAGCGAAAATAGCACGTAGCGGCTGTTTTTGTGAGAATCGCAAGGCGCTGCTGGACCCAACAAAGGCCTATTTTCTGACGAGTATCCCAAATTAAGGGGGGACACAACGATTGCCACCGCTACATATTGGGGGACAAAAAAGCCCTAATAGGTGTCATTCATGCCGTCCCCCTATACCATTAATACCAAACATATCTTTATTGATTAGTCGTTTTGAGGGGCTCAGGAAAACTGAACTTGACAGAATCGAGCCATTGGACGCAAATCAGACAAGAGATTTGATTTAGCGTTGAGTTACACCACGAATTTGTGTAGTTCTGCGCCATCACTCGAAAAATAATAAAAAGCAGAGGCAACCGAACATGGTGTCGCTGCATGAGGCTAAACATAACGCGACCCAAAGTATCCGCCAAAAGAGCGGAGGTTTATTCCAAAGGGCGCGAAAAGGGCGGATATGAACGTTACCCAAACTGTTGGGCGCAATGCGTCAGTGGTAAAATATGATGTGCTAACTGCCATGGGCGCCTATGCCCTGGCACACGGTAAACACGAGCAGCGGTTGATACTGCGATTTATTACACTTGTTGTGGCGCGCTATAATTGGCAGCGGGATGAGTTGGCCGTGGGGCAAATTGAAATTGCTCGGCTTTGGGCAGTGGAACCCCGCACCGTTAAACGTGAGATGGCTAAACTTAAAGCAATGGGGTGGCTTGTGGTTCACCGCCAAGGCGCGCGTGGGCGTGTAACCCAATACGGGCTTGATCTGGAGTGTATACGACGTGCGACGCGGCCACAGTGGGATGCTGTTGGCCCTGATTATGCGTTGCGTATGGAAGGTGTACCTGAAAGTGCAAAGGTGGTGCCGTTGAAGGCACGCGGGAAAATAGCTGCACCAGACCCGAGTAGTGGGACAGAATGGAGCTTGGCCCAATGTGTGCTTCATACTCAGGACGAAGGCGCATACGGCGCGTGGTTAAGCGCGCTGGTGCGTGTTGAGCGGGCAGGGGGGCGGTTGGTCCTTCGCGCGCCGAGTAAATTTCATGCTGCTTATGTTCAGACCCATTTAATTGAACAAGTGAATGCAGCGTGCCGAGCTGTCGACCAAGACGTAAGCGAAGTTGTCTTAGTGATCTAAGCTGCGAAGTATCTAGTTTAGTTAAAAAAATGGCCGCCCCCTAACGGGGACGGCCATTGCTTTTTACAAAGAAAAACAAATTTTTTATTTTGCAGATCAGTTAGCTGGGGCCAGCGACGCAAGGTACGCGTAAATGTTCACAGCATCTTCTTCTTTACGTACTTTATAGCTCATTTTGCTGCGGCCCTTCTCGCCTGTGGCTTCTTTCAGGTACCCTGTTGGGTCCTGAACATAAGCGACAAACGATACTTCGTCCCACACGAGACCAGCGTCTGTGCCAGCTTTCATGAGCTTGGAGTAGCGATAATCAGACTGAGCGATCGCGTTGCCGACGACGTTGTAAAGGTTTGGACCAGTTGGTTTTTTCTTACCAACAATGTCATTGCCGTCTGCGTCTTGAACCCAGTGGCATGTTGTACAGTTTTTGAATGCATCTTCACCTGCAGCAGCATCACCAGAAGCGTGGCCGTCTGCAAATGCAGCGCCACCGATAGCCATTGCGGCGGTCAGGGTAAGTAGTGTCGTTTTCATAAGTCTATCTCCAACGTTCATTCCAATAATCAACCTAGGGCCAAAGTGCCGCAGGTAAAGTTAAGCCTGCTATAATCACGCGACTGCGTGGGAAACCGCGCATTGCTTCCACAGAGTGCTAAGCGCATTTACCAAATGATCGATGTCCGCATCAGTATGGCAGGGGCCCGGTGTAAAGCGTAGCCGCTCGGTTCCTTTTGGCACTGTGGGGTAGTTAATGGGCTGCACATAAATGCCGTACTGCTCCATCAGGTAATCCGCGATCATCCGCGTTTTGACAGGATCTTTGATCATCACGGGGATAATATGGCTTTTGTTCATCAGGTGCGGGATGCCAGCGCGATCAAGTTTATGACGTAGCTGCGCGACTTGGGCTTGTTGGCCTTTACGCTCAACATCTGAGGTCTTGAGGTGCTTGATAGACGTTTGCGCCGCTGCTGCCACTGCGGGGGGCAGGGCGGTGGTGAAGATAAAGCCAGAGGCAAACGAACGGATGAAATCACACAGCGCCTCGGAGCCAGTGATATAGCCACCAACAACACCGTAGGCCTTGCCCAAAGTCCCTTCGATCAGTGTGATCCGATCGGCAAGCCCCTCACGCTCGGAAATACCGCCGCCACGTGGGCCGTACATGCCAACGGCGTGAACTTCATCAAGGTAAGTCATCGCGCCGTGCTTCTCAGCAACTTCAATGATTTCGCGCATCGGGCAGATGTCACCATCCATTGAGTAAACGCTTTCAAACGCGACAATCTTTGTGGTGTTGGCGGGCAGGGCAGCCAACTTACGATCAAGGTCCTCAACATCGTTGTGTTTCCAGATGACCTTTTGAGCCTTTGAGTGACGAATGCCTTCGATCATTGAGGCGTGGTTGCCTTCGTCTGACAAGATCACAGCATTGGGCAGTCGCGCGCCAAGGGTACTTAGAGCGGCCCAGTTCGATACGTACCCAGAGGTGAACAAAAGTGCACTTTCCTTGCCGTGCAGATCAGCCAGTTCGTTTTCAAGGGCGAGGTGGTGAATGGCGTTGCCAGAGATGTTGCGTGTTCCACCCGCACCAGTACCACAGCTCTCGGCGGTGCGTGTCATGGCGGCGATCACGTCAGGGTGGTGACCCATGCCAAGGTAATCGTTTGAGCACCAGATTGTGACATCCCGCGCCTCGTCTTGGCCATGCTCAGACGCCTGAGGGAACTTACCCGTGTGACGTTCAAGCTGTGCAAAAACGCGGTAATTGCCATCGTCTTTGAGTTTGTCCAACTGCTCATTGAAAAGAATATCAAACGTCATGACGTGGTCCCTTTTGTTTTTGTGGGCGCAGGGGCGGGGAGCATCCAGCGCCATAGTTTTTCGTCAGGCAATGGAATGACCATTAGCCAGTGTTCTAGTAATGCCAGCGCAGTGATGGCGGTGAGTAGGGTAAATCCGGCCACTTCTGCCTGTGATGAGGCGGAATATAGCCGTTCAAGCCAGCAGGCCGTCGCGAATGTGAGCGCGGTGACCGATATAGGAAACAGCCAATTGACCCGTGCGTGGCGAAAATGGCTCGGCAAATGTGCCAGTGGTTTTGGTAGAAATTCCGTGTTGATCTTGGGGACGCCCAGAAAGAGGTTCAGCTTGGCTGAGATGCGGGCGAAATAAAGAACCGCGTATGTCCAAAGACCAAAGATGTTTTCGGCGTCTTGGCTGACCCAAATCATTGCAACAAGGGCTGCGGTCAACAAAATCTCGTGGTGGGCAACGGTGCCCCACGCACGAACAAAGCGCTCAAATGGTGGGGTGTTAGGCGGCAATTCAGCGGTGTTTGGACCGGTGATAATGCCCGTCAAGAATGCCAGCTCAATCCATCCCCAAACGGCCAAGGCGGCCAAAAACCCGATATAGGGCCCCGCCACTCCGGTTTGAGAGAGCGAGACGTAAAATGCAGCAGCCCCCGTAAGCAGGAACGGCAAACCCCATAGAACAGCACATAGGCCAGCGGTGCCCTCGGCGCGGTCAGCACGGCGCACGATCACAAGGATCGCACCCGTGGAAAACCACCACAAGAACAGCGCGCCAAGCGCAGATATCCATGGGGTCGCCAACATTAGTAGGCCGGTTCCATCATGGTGCTTGCTGGACGTTCGTGATGCACAACGGGGATGGAGTAGAGGACAGCAAATGCGGCCGCCGCGCGGGCGGTTCCGATGAACTGTTTGATCTTACCAGCAACGCCGCGCTGACGTTTGCCAGCGGCAATCTGAACGTTGGCGTCTTGTAGTTTGTCGAGCCCTTTGCGGAAGCGCGGGTGATCAATATCAAGCGTGAAGGGATATATCTGTTTGCTGATTTCCGATGTTTTACGGAACACCTCCATGCCGTACCAGGTCACATCCACGCCCAAGGCCTCGTGGAAAACTGGGCGCTGGTGGTCACGGACCCACATCGTGCCGTAAACGGCCGTCAGGAAAAACTTGATCCAGAGGCGGTTCTGGCGCGATTCCGTCAATTTAGGGTCTGTTTTCATCAACAACGCAAAGGCTTCGCCGTGTGAAAACTCGTCGTTGCACCATTCCTCAAACCATTTGAAAATGGGGTGGAAGCGGTGCTCGGGATGCTTTTCGAGGTGGCGGAAGATCGTGATGTAGCGCGCGTAGCCGATCTTTTCTGACAGATACGTGGCGTAGTAAATGAACTTGGGGCGGAAGTACGTGTACTTCTTTTGTTGGGTTAAAAAGCCCAAGTTGACCGCAATGCCAGCTTCGCGCAGTGCATCATTGATAAAGCCAGCGTGACGGGCCTCGTCGCGGGCCATCAGTTGGAAAAGTTGCGTGATGTCTGGATTAGAACCGCGGCGTTTCATTTCCTTATAAAGCACACAGCCCGAGAATTCAGCGGTACAGCTGGAAATCAAAAAGTCGATAAATTCGGCACGCAGAGCAGGCTCCATGCCGTCCCAATCGACGGTGTCCCAATCAGCGTTTTTCTTGAAATGGCCCTTGTTTGGGTCTGCTTCCATTTGGCCGATCAGAGTGTCCCAGTCGTGGCGCACGTTTTCAACGTTGACGGCGTCCAGCTCATCGAAATCAGTTGTGTAAAAGCGCGGGGTAAGAAGCGTGTCCTGCATCGCAACATCGGTTGCTTTTTCCGACGTCATGGCTTCGTTGGTACCATGCAAAGCGGTGGGGGATGCGTGACCGTTCAGGTCCTTGGGGGTTTGGATGTTCATACTGTAACCTCCTCAGAGAATGAAAACTCGCAAAGCTCAATAAATTCCAGATCACCGGTCAGGCGCGTCCATGCGCGCTCAAGACCGCTGGCGCGGGTGATGACAGCGGTGCGGTTTTCTTCGACGATTTCGCCGAAAGGCGCCATGATCTCGGCCCCTTGGACCAAAACGCTATCACCGGGGTGAATGACTGCTCCGTTGTCAAATCGCACATGCGCGCTGAGCTCTTCAAAGCGGTGCGAGATGCTGACAGTGCAGGGCGCTGTTTCTTTTGATCGGGTGAATAATCCCATGGTTCCGGTTCCCTTATTGATCGAGCAGCGTGGCGAAGGCTGCCCAGTTTTCGGACCCAAACCCCATCAGGTCTGCGCTCCAGTTGGTTGCGTCATCGATGATGGCGACGCGGTTATTGGCAAATTGCACAAGGCGCACAGGCGCGCTCATGTCCATGTTATTTACGGTGCGGTTGCGTTCAACGACGCGTGACATCACGCCCATAAAACCACCTGCACCCGGGCCTGCATCAAGCAAAACTGTGCCGTCGATATCAGCGATATACGTGGCGCCTGAGATTTCGCTTTTCATCGTGATCGTACGTTCTTTCACGATTGGTGAAGCAGGCAGAGCACTGGCCGATGGGCGGTCTGACCAGACCGAGTAGGCTGACAAAGCCACTGTGCAAGCGATCATGAACAACACGCCACGGATCAGCGTGCGCGGGATCATTTCGCGGTCTTTGTTCAACATTTTACGGGTTTCAGAAGGGGCAAATTGCATGTCAGTTTACTCCGCTGGAACGGCGTTGGGGACGCGTGTGATAATGGGGGCTTCGGATACCCGCGTCTCCGCTGCGGCGGCCAAAATCTGTGCGACATTAGCGGCGTCAGGGATGCAACGGAGAGCGGGTTCCGTGTGGGCCATTCGCCAAGGGCGAACGTGGGGCCAACACATTAGGTAACTCATGCGGGTCTTGCCCGATGTTTGAAGCGCGATGGTGCCATGACCGCCAGAAAGCAGCGCGAGGTTTGCGTTCTTCACCCACTGGTATGGCAGGTTCAGGGTCATCGTCAGAGCCGCCCCGATGCGCATGGCAACGCGGCGGTTCGTAATTGTGTAGACCGTGTTACGGGCCTGTACGTATGAAATCAGTGCCAGCACAGCGACTGTTGCCGCTGCAAATATCGCAAACGGTAGTACAGACAGAAGTGCGTGGCCAAAAGGGGCAACCCCAAGCACAACGATGAAACGCCACAGCGCGAACAAAGCGAAATAGCCCATGAGCCATTTCAGGCCCCAGCTTTCTTTGGTCAGGCTCCACCAATTGGGGCGTCCTTGCCAGAGGATCTCTTCGCCCGTAGGCAATTCCTCTGGCAGACCTTCGATGGGTTCAACTGCGAAATCGTCGTGTGACATGGGGTCGACTTTCCTTAGGCTTGGGGTTCCAAACGGCTTGGGTCCGCATAGAGCGTGCCGCCGCCGTAGTAGGCTTGGATCTTCTCTTCCTCGAGCAACGTCACAGTAGTTGCCGATTTTTGGGTCGGAATACCTTTGACGTTGTGCGAATAGATTGAGCGGATCTTGAGGTGGTTTGATTTGATACGCGCCATTTCACGGGCTACCAGTTTGGTGCCGCCGCCAAATTCTGCATCAACTTCATAAGCGAAATAGCGCACCAGCTGTTCTGGTTCATCGATCCACATATCGGTGACGCGACCAACAACAACGTTATCGCCTGTCATAACCGGTAAACCACGTGGGTCACGGCCAGCAGACACGCGGAATGTGTCAACGCTCGACATGGGGATGATCTTGGGGTGACCTTTGCCATCCAGCTCTGGATGATCTTGACGCGCAGCCCACGCACCTGGACCAACGCCGTCCATCATTGGATCACCGGTTGGCTCGAACGGCAGGCCGTTTATGACGCCAGTTTGCTCAAGCGCCAAATCTGTACGGGCTTGGCGGTCAGGACCGGGAACGGTTACCTCGCCGCGGCCGTGTGGCAGCTTAAACGTTTTGGGGTTTGGCACAGGGAAGGGGCCTTGGTTGGCCGCTGTCTCACCGTTATCATTTTCAAGCGGATAGCCTTCACGCATGTTTTCGGTTTGCAGATAGTAAATCAGCAGCGCGAAAAAGCCGTAAAAGCCCCAAAGAGCGACGCTCGCCAAGTCGATGTTTCCAAAAATAGTTCCGTCCATTTTCTTTCTCCGAATGTGTCAGGTAGGGAAGTCAGCCAGACCGATCTGACGTCCTTGCTGAGTGGTCTGTGTCCCGCGTCGCACAAGGGGCCCCAAGGCGATGAGCGTGACAAAAATAAGAGCAATTTCAGTATGATAGACAACTGAATAGCCCGTTGATGGCGTGGCGAGCGCCGGTCCGAAGTTCCCGTTAAGTGCGGCAGTGTTGACCACATCGCGGATGGTACCCCCGATGAGGATCGACAGGCCCGTGGCGGTCGCTTGCGCGGCGCCCCAAGCCCCCAAAGCAAGGCCGCGGCCTGCGTTGGGCAAAGTCATTGCTGCGGTCAGCGTGGCGACTGCAAACAGCCCTCCACCCAAGCCGATCGCGGCGCTTCCAGTGTAGAAAAGGAATACTGAATTGAGTGGTGCGGCGAACACAACGCATGTGAAAGCACCCACTCCAACAAGCAGGCCACGGCCTGCCATGAGATGTGTGTTTAGCCCACCGCGCAGCCATCTAGCTGCAAGTGCAAAGCCCAGAAGTGAGCCAGACGCCCAAAGCGCTGTCAGTAAAGTGGTGGCCGATACAGATAGCCCCAAGACTTCGCCGCCGTAAGGCTCAAGCAATACATCCTGCATATTGAAAGCCATGGTTCCCAAAAAGACGACAACGATCAGGCGGCCAACTTGACCGCCAGCCATGAAATCTGACCATGTATCTTTGAAAGTGGGGCGTGGTGCTGCATCACGCTCTGCCTTAGATTTGGGCACCAGCTTTTCTTGTTTCCACAAAGCGACAATGTTCAAAACAAGGGTGATTACGGCGCAAGATTGAATGACGCGGACCAGCTGCAGATCACTAAAATCGCGCAGGAAATAGCCAACGATCACGGCGGACAGCCCCATACCAACCAGGAACATGACGTACAAAAGAGCCACAACGCGAGGACGTGTTTCATCATCTGCGCGGTCTGCGGCCAATGCCAGACCTGCGGTTTGGGTCATGTGCATACCAAGGCCGGTCATCAAGAATGCTGCTGCTGACAGAACCTCACCTGCCCATTCGGGACCGGCTGCTTGCTCAAATCCCAGTGACAGAATGGCGAAGGGCATTACCGCTAAGCCGCCGAACTGCCATAAGCTGCCAAACCATAAGTAGGGGATGCGTTTCCACCCGAGTGAGCTTTGCAAGTTGTCTGACTTGAAGCCCAAAAGTGCGCGGAACGGCGCAGATAAAACAGGCAATGCGATCATGACTGCGACAATTATCGCCGGTACTGACAACTCAACGATCATAACGCGGTTTAAAGTGCCCAACAGTAAGACAGACGCCATGCCGACGGACACTTGGAATAGCGACAACCGCAAAAGCTGTCCGAGGGGTAGACCCTCAGACGCGGCATCCGCAAATGGGAGCCATTTTGATATGCGCTGCGCTTGGCTCACTTAGTTACTTCCAAACATTCAGAGATATAAAAACCCGAGTTGATCCGCGCGACGCTGCGCAGATTACCGTCTACAAGGTGCGCCAATTTTTTGGGCGCATGTGGGATCATCACGGGGCTGCGGTCACGGCGTGGAAAGAGTTTCCCCATGCCGAAAAACGCCATCAAGAACGGTGTGCGTGGCGCAACAGTGAATACAATTTTACCACTTGTTCGCTTGAATAGGGTTGAGATTGAGCGATTGATGTCAGCGGCATCATAGTAGATCAAACTATCCATCGCGACCACGTGATCGAAGTCACCAAGCGCGGGGTCGAGCATATCGCCTGCGTGAAATGTTACTTGATGAGACAAGGCATCTGGCAACCGCTTGCGTGCGATTTCCACCAGTGATGGCGAGATATCCACGGCGACTACCTCTGCACCGCGCAAGGCCAGTTCATGCGTCATTTGACCCGCGCCACAGCCGGCGTCCAAAATTCGTTTGCCGCGCACATCACCAAGGGTGTTGAGCATTGTTTCACGCATCCGGTCCCGTCCCGCGCGCACGGTTTCGCGCACCCGCGACACGGGCGCGTCTGATGTCAGGCGCTCCCATGTTTTAGTCGCGGTTTGGTCGAAGTATGTTTCGACGCGGGAAAGGGTGCGGTCGTATGCGGTCATGGTTTAATCGAAGCCCAACAATTCAAAGATTTCGCGGTCAGGCAGAGGTGCAGGCGCAAGCGCCTCAGTGCCGTTCCAAAGTGTCTCTGCTAGGCGGATGTATTCTTTGCGAACCTGTACGATTTCTTCCTCATCGGGCATCTCAAAGAGGGTCTTCTTTTTGAGACGTGATCGGCGGATCGCATCAAGATCAGGCATGTGTGCGATGCGGTTAAAGCCAACGGTTTTACAGAACCGATCTACTTCATCTGTCTCGCGTGAGCGGTTGGCGACGCAGCCTGCGAGGCGGACTTTATAGTTGCTGGACTTCGCTTGAACGGCAGCGATAATCCGGTTCATCGCATAAATGCTGTCAAAGTCGTTTGCGGTGACGATCAATGCACGGTCAGCGTGTTGCAAGGGGGCAGCAAAGCCGCCGCACACCACGTCGCCCAAAACATCAAAAATGACTACGTCCGTGTCTTCAAGCAAATGGTGCTGCTTAAGCAATTTGACGGTCTGGCCAACCACATAGCCACCACAACCAGTACCCGCCGGAGGGCCACCTGCTTCAACACACTTAACGCCGTTGAAACCCTCAAAAACGAAGTCTTCAGGGCGTAGCTCTTCTGCGTGAAAATCCACATCCTTTAGGATGTCGATAACTGTCGGAACAAGTGAGCCTGTCAGAGTAAACGTGCTGTCATGCTTTGGGTCACACCCAATTTGCAAAACCCGTTTGCCCAGCATTGAAAATGCAGCAGACAAGTTGGACGAGGTGGTTGATTTACCAATGCCGCCTTTGCCGTAGACCGAAAACACCTTGGCGCCTTCGATTTTCATTCCGTCATCTTGATGGACCTGTACGGAGCCTTCGCCGTCTTGGCCTCTCAGGATGGGGGTGCTTCTGTCTAGTGCCATGTTATTTCTCCCTATGCGGCTCTATTGCGCCGCAATTCCTTCCATTTGATCCTCGAGCGCATCGGCCGCATCTTGCAGCGCGGCGAGTGTTTCCGCGTCGGGGGTCCAATAATTTCTGTCGCTTGCTTCAAGCAGGCGATTGGCCATGCGTACCGAAGCTTGCGGGTTCAGATCCGCCAGCCGCTGGCGCATCGCGTCGTCAAGAACGAAGGTTTCAGAGAGCCGTTCATAGACCCATTCATCCACTTGGCCGGTCGTTGCAGACCAGCCCATCGTGTTCGTTACGCACGCCTCAATTTGGCGCACGCCTTCGTGTCCGTGCTGCAGCATTCCTTCGAACCACTTTGGGTTGAGGCTGCGCGATCTAGTCTCAAGGGCGACTTGCTCAGACAAGGTGCGCACCTTTGCATCACCCATTGTTTGATCGCCGATGAATACAGCTGGCTCAGCGCCGCCTTTGGCGCGCTTTACCGCCCGGGCAATACCGCCGAGGGTGTCAAAATAGTGGTCAACGGTGGTGACACCCAGCTCAACACTTTCAAGGTTTTGATAGGCTACATCCACATCTTTAAGCTGCTTTTGGAGCAGTTCTGCTTGTGCCGCCGCCTTGCCGTCCATTCCGTAGGCGAATGACTTGCGTGCCTCGTAGGCGTCGGCCAGCTCGTCTTCGTCATCAAATGCGCTGGCATCCACCAGGGCGTTTACGTTTGAACCGTAAGCGCCGTTGGCATTGGAAAAGACCCGCAGTGCTGCGGTTTCCAGATCAACATCCATTTGTTCTGCGTAAGACAGGGCATGTGCACGCACAAAATTCTGGCTAGTTGGTTCATCTGCGGCTGCGCATTTATAGGCGGCCTCAGCCAACATCTTGGTTTGTAAAGGTAGCAGGTCGCGGAAAATACCAGACAGGGTCATAACCACATCAATGCGTGGGCGCCCCAGCTTCTCGAGGGGAATAAGATCAGCCCCTGACAATCGGCCATAGCTGTCAAAGCGTGGCTTTGCGCCCAGCAAAGCAAGGGCTTGTGCGATCGGGCCACCATCTGATTTGATATTGTCGCTGCCCCAAAGCACCAACGCGATGCTGCGCGGAAGTTCGGTTTGAGCGTCTAACAACACTTGGGCCTGCTTTTGGCCGTCGCGCAATGCAAATTCTGTTGGCATTCTAAACGGATCAAACGCGTGAATATTGCGGCCTGTGGGAAGGACATCGGGACTACGGATCAGATCACCACCCGCAACAGGGGCAATATAGCGCGCACTTAATGCACGCATTAGCGCAGGTAACTCAGTGTCGTCTTGCAGCAGTGCATCGACGCGCGCGCGAGCCTCAGAAGATTGATCAGCCATTGTGGAAACGTGATCATGACGCGCCGCATCAGACATGGGTTTGCCAACGATATGGAGCCCCTCGGGGATCAGCGCGTGTTCTGTTTCAAGCAGCTTAAGCCACAGGCTTTCAGGATCACGCCCGTTCATATCAACAGCGTTTGCTTGGTCGCGGATCAACTGCTCTAGGTCACTGCGTGACGGATCGTTCTTAGCAGTGCCACGGTACCGCGTTAACGTATCTTTCAGGGCGTTTAAGCCTTTATAGAGACCAGACTTGGCAAGTGGTGGCGTCAGATGCGTAATGGTTACGGCGTTACTACGACGTTTTGCTAACGTGGCTTCAGATGGATTATTCGATGCGTAGAGGTAGACGTTTGGCATCTCACCGATAAGCCTATCTGGCCAATCCTGCGCGCCGAGACCTGCTTGCTTGCCCGGCATGAATTCAAGTGCGCCGTGCATCCCAAAATGTAGCAAAGCATCAGCTTGATATGTGTTGCGGAGCCACAAGTAGAATTGGGCGAATGCATGGGTAGGGGCGAACCCTTTTTCAAAGAGTAACCGCATCGGGTCACCTTCGTACCCAAAAGTTGGCTGAACACCGACAAAGACGTTTCCGAAATGTGCGCCCAAGATGAATACGCCGCGCCCGTCTGATTGAACCTTGCCGGGGGCGGGCCCCCAAACGCTTTCAATGGCCGCTAGGGGTGGCGTGTTCTCAACGATATGATCGGCAGAAACGTGATCGGCAACGTTAGCTTCTTGACCGTATTGGCCGCTGTTGCCCTGCAAAACGATCGTGCGAAGGCTGTCCACATCTGCGGGCACCTCAACCTCATAGCCGCTGGCTTGCATTTTTGTCAGCGTATTGAAAAGGCTCTCAAATACGGACAGATACGCGGCGGTTCCAACGGCGCCGGCGTTTGGTGGAAAACCAAACAGCACAATGCCAATCTTTTTGTCAGCGTTTTCCTTACGGCGCAGATTAGCGAGCCGCGCCACTTTTTCTGCCAACACATCAATGCGTTCATGACACGGTGCCATAGCTTTGCTGATGGTACTGGCTTTGCACATATACGCGCAGCCCTGACAGCCCGTTTCACTGTGGCGACCTGCGTAGACTGTGGGGTTTGTGGCGCCGTCAATCTCGGGCAGGGCGATTAGCATTGTCGTTTCAACGGGGCCAAGGCCACCATCGCTAGACGACCATTGGCTCAGCGTTTGAAATTCAAGCGGATGAGCAGCGACATACGGAACATCAAGCTTTGTAAGTGTCTCGATTGCGGCATTGCTGTTGTTGTAGGCCGGGCCGCCAACAAGACTGAAACCGGTCAGCGATACCATCGTATCGACACCGTCGAAGTATTGCTCAATGGCGGGGCGGCCATCGAGGCCCCCCGCAAAGCCCGCAATAACGCGCATTCCTTTTGCTTCAAACGCGCGGATAACTGCATCATAATGAGCGCAATCCCCCGACAGGATGTAGCTGCGCAACATCAGAATTCCGACTGTTGCAGTTGCATCGCTTTGCGGCAATTCAGCAAGATCAGTGACGATTTTCGTGCCTGTAAGGTCTGGGTGGTACAGGCCAACTTCGGGGTAATCGATGGGGGCGGCGGCCTCAATCTCGTTCCAACCGCGATTTTCAGAGTACCGGCTTACCAGGAAGCGCAGCATGGCCTCAAGGTTGTCGTCCGATCCACCAAGCCAATACTGCATCGACAGAAAATACGCGCGGAGATCTTGAGCTTTGCCGGGGATGAACTTCAGAATTTTAGGCAGGCGGCGGAGCATTTTCATCTGGCCTTCGCCTGATGCCTGCTTACCTGTTTTTGGCTTGAGCTTTTTAAGGATGGCCATGGCGCCAGAGGTCGGCTTGGACATATCCAAGTCGCCCATCTTGGTCAGGCTCGTAATGCTTGGGTCCGCAATCACGCCAACAAATGCATCAAGCGAAGGTCTGCGCGCGATCATGTTCGGCAAAACCGCCTTCAGGTGATCTTCAAGAAACAGTAGATTGCCCACAATAATATCTGCATGGTCGATGTCGTGACGTGCGGTTGCAAGTGCTTCTGGGTTGTCCCCCCATTCAGCAGCTGCGTGAACGCTCACTTCAAGGCCTGGAAAGTCAGCGCGCAAGTTTGGCATGGCGCGCGCGATTGATCCGCCGGCATGGCGATCAAGCGTGACGATAGCCACGCGATAAGGGATGCTTACCTCATCGCGCATAATGGGCCTTCGCCTCGTAAAGTGTATCGACTGAAATTTCAGTCACGCCTTGATCCAGAGCGTATTTTTCAGTGTTCCGCTTGGCTTTGCCGCGTACAAAGAAAGGAATTTTCTTTAACTCGCGTTCTGCGTCTGCGAGCCAAACAGCAACATCAGTGCCTTCTTGAACTGTTGGCGCGACGGGCGCCTCAGCAGGACGATCAATTGGTTTTGGCGCATGTCCGCCGTGATGGCTTGGTCCCGCTTCATCGTGGAATTCAAAATCATCGCGGAACATGTGCAAAAGATGCTCTTCAAGGCCCATTACAAGTGGATGGATCCATGTATCAAACAGAACGTTCGCGCCTTCAAATCCCATAACGGGAGAGTAGCGCGCAGGGAAATCTTGTACGTGCACGGGTGCGGAGATAACGGCACAAGGAATGCCAAGGCGTTTGCCGATGTGTCGCTCCATTTGGGTGCCGAGGATCATCTCAGGTTGGAGCGCTTCAATGGTTTGCTCAACCTCAAGGTAGTCATCGCTGATCAGGGATTCGACGCCAATGTCTTTGGCAAGTGCACGGATGTCGCGTGCGAATTCGCGATTGTAGCAGCCTACGCCTACAACTTCGAAACCCATCTCGTCTTTTGCAACGCGGGCTGCGGCTTTCACGTGGGTGCCGTCGCCAAAGATAAAGACGCGTTTGCCAGTCAGATATGTGCTGTCGACAGATTTGCTCCACCATGGCAATCGCAAGCGGCTTTCGTCCACATTAGGCTCTATTCCGCAGATTTGGCATACCTCTGCGATGAAATCACGGGTTGCGCCAACGCCCATTGGAACCGTTTTTGTGTAAGGCTGCTCAAAGCTGCGCTCGCACCAGCGTGCTGCGGCCTCCCCGGTTTCAGGGTAAAGCAATACGTTGAAATGTGCAGCGCCCATGCGGGCAATGTCGCTTGGTGTTGCGTCAAGAGGGGCGCAAACATTCACATCGATGCCAAGCTCGTAGAGGAGCGCTGTGATTTCTTGGATGTCATCGCGGTGACGAAAGCCCAATGCGGTGGCTCCAAGGATATTGCAAGAAATCCGTGACGTGCGCTCGCATGGTTTGGCGAGAGATTTGACAATCTGGTAGAATGTTTCGTCGGCCCCAAAGTTTTCTTTGCGAGAGTAGCTGGGTAATTCCAACGGAATGACTGGCACATTAAGGCCCATAGTTTCCGCAAGGCCGGCGGGGTCATCTTGGATCAATTCAGCGGTACAAGAGGCGCCCACAATGATCGCTTCGGGCTGAAAGCGATCATACGCGTCTTGGCAGGCGTCTTTGAAGAGATGCGCCGTATCACTTCCCAAATCGCGGGCTTGAAATGTGGTGTATGTAACTGGCGGGCGATGATTGCGCCGCTCAATCATAGTGAACAGAAGGTCCGCGTAGGTATCGCCCTGTGGGGCATGCAAAACGTAGTGCAGCCCTTTCATTGCAGTTGCGACACGCATCGCACCAACGTGTGTTGGGCCCTCATATGTCCAAACGGTGAGCTTCATAGGTCAAGCACCTCGCGGCGGCGGATGGGACGCGAGAAAAGCCCAGCAAGATCACCGGCTTGCTCATAGAAGTGAACCGGTGTGAAAACCAACTCGATCGCCCATTTGGTTGTAAGGCCCTCGGCCTCAAGTGGGTTTGCCAATCCTAAGCCGCAAACTGTGATATCGGCGCGGGCCTCGCGTGCGCGGTCCAATTGCAGATCAACGTCTTGTCCTTCGGAAATAGTTGGACCTTCTGGGATGAGCGCGAGGTCAGGGCCAACAAGGCCTGCATGCAGGTACGGCGTTCCGATTTCGAGCGGGGTCATCCCGCATTCGGTTGTCAAGTAACGCGCTAACGGGACTTCGAGCTGGCTATCAGGAAAGAAGAAGATTGACTTGCCGCGCAACTCTTTCGCTTGTGCATCAATTGCCTTGCGGGCGCGGGCGCGCGGCGCTGCTGTGACGCGCTCAAAAGTGTCTTCATCGACACCAAACTCAAGAGCAATTGCACGCAACCATGCGGTGGTACCTTGTTCGCCAAACGGAAACGGCGCAGGAATATGGCGTGCGCCACGGCGCTCAAGCTCTGCGTGGGTATCACCCAAGAAAGGCTGTAGAAGCGCAAAAACTGTGTTTTCGCCAATGCCATATTGATCCGCTGCCCGGGATGCAGGCAAAGTTCTGATTGGACCAACGCCCATTTCAGTAAGTAGCGAGACAGCTTGATCCTCGACCACGTCAGGCAAAGCACCCACTAGGAGCAATTCGCGTTCATCGGTATTGGGCAGTACTGGCACCATTGAGGCCAGACACGCGTCCTCGCCTTGGGTGAATGTTGTTTCGATACCAGACCCACTGAAGTTTAGAACGCGGACGTTAGGCGCATATTCTTGGGTCATACGCTCCGCTGCGCGTGCAAGATCCAGCTTAATCACCTCTGAAGGGCATGATCCGACCAGAAATAATTGCTTAATGTCAGGCCGTCTTGACAGTAGGCGGGCAACTTCGCGGTCAAGTTCAGTGTGTGCGTCAGCAAGTCCTGCAAGATCCTTTTCCTCAAGAATCGCGGTGCCGAAACGGGGCTCTGCAAAGATCATGACGCCTGCTGCTGACTGCAAAAGGTGTGCGCAGGTACGGCTTCCGACGACTAAAAAGAATGCGTCTTGCATCTTGCGGTGTAGCCAGATGATGCCTGTGAGACCACAGAAGACTTCCCGCTGTCCACGTTGTTTCAAGACGGGGCTATTGGCGCAACCAGTTGAAATAGGGCTGTGATCATTCATGCTGTTAGGCCTTGATTTGGAGTTGCTTCAAGGCGGGCCATCCGGAGTTTCCAAACGAATTGCGCGGCGTTGAGTACATAGATTACATAGGCTGCGAGTGCGACTAGCATTTGTGCCTTGGGAGAGAGCGCGCCGCTCCATAAGGCCCATAAATAAAAGGTATGAATCGCAATCACGACGAAGCTTACAGCGTCTTCCCAGAAGAATGATTGCGCAAAAAGATAGCGGCCAAACACAACTTTTTCCCAAATCGCGCCTGTCACCATAATTGTGTAGAGCGCGAAGGTTTTTAATAGAATTGATGCGGTTGCCGCTGCGTAACCTTCGCCAGTCATTAGGTACCTAACAACAAGGACTACGGAGACGAGAAAAATGATGAATTGCACGGGTGCAAGAACACCCTGCACGAATGTCCAGATGGTCGCGTCTCGGCGGGCGCGTTGCTCTGGTGTATAGAGACTACGGCCCTGATTTTTGTGCGACGATTGCGCAGACATAAGACCGACTCCCTGACAAGTGGTGTGGGGTGAGGGTGGTCTGAAATGGGTAATGTGTCAACTAAAACTTACACCCAAGAGTTGACATATGCCAAAGTGAGCATTTGTAAGCTGGGCTTTGCATTCTGTGCGAAGTTTGGTGTTTGAGCCTTGGGAATACCCCGTGGTGTCTAATTCTTTTTACAATGGGTATAGAATCTAGGTTACATGTGTTAGTATGACTTCAAGCGGCTTGTTTGAGTCGTTGGATCGGCCCCGCCTTTTGGGGTCATTAGGAGCTAAAATGTCGGATCGAAAGATCAGCCAGCGCCGCCACGCCCCGAAAGTTGATAGTCTCGCCGAACGGGTTTTGATGAAGCTCGCGGACGAGCGCGCAAATGCCTTGAGCGATGCGCGGCCCGATGTTTTGTTTTCATTGTGCAGTGCTATCAGGGACTATGACCCGAGCGCCCGTGATGTTTGGCGCACAGAAGCCAAGATGCTTGGTCTGACAGACGAAGAAATTTGTGACGTCTACATTCCAGAGGCTGCTCGTGTGATGGGCGATCAGTGGTGCAAAGATGAGGCAAGCTTTGCAGATGTGACCATCGCGGTTGCGCGTCTTCAGGGTATGCTGCGCGATTTGATGCCGCCAGCCGCACAGGCGAACGCCAATAAAGTTGTTGTTGGACCAAGCGTCCTGATGGTCGTTTTAGAGCGGGATTATCACACTCTGGGTGCGGGAGTTGCTGCTGCACAATTGCGCCGGTCCGGCGTCTCGTGTCGATTGCTGATGGATAAGCCTGTGAAGGTGGTCGCAGAAGAAGTGTCTAAATCGTCATATGACGCAATTATGATATCCGCATCTGATGGTGAAAGACTTGAACATATTCGTGAATGTATCTTAAATATACGCAAGACGGCTAAGCAGCATGTGCCAATTATTGTAGGCGGCTCGCTCCTAAGTCAGAAGCTGGATATTAAGGCACTCACTGGAGCAGATCATGTGGAATCAGATCCGAAAAGAGCATTACAAAAATGCGGTCTGATAGTTTCAAACCAAGGCGCGCCACGCCCGAGAAAGAAAGTCTGAAGCAGAATGCATATGATTTTGAAGGCGCGCACATGACCTCGCGTGGACAAGAGTATTGGGCGGGTAGTTCGATGCCGTTGGTGAGCCCGGACATTTTGGGCCAGCTTATTGCTGCAACGTCTGATTTGGCATTTGTGATCTCGCTACATGGCGAGGTTCTCTCTGTCATGAGCAAGAAAGCAGGCGCAGACTTTGGCGCGGTGCATCGTTGGCAGGGGCGTAATATTCGCGATGTGCTGACATCTGAAAGTGTCGATAAACTTGATGCAAAGCTTGAGCTGTTTCTTGCTGGCACTGATTGCGAGCGTCCGATTGAGCTGAACCACGTTGAAGCGTCAGTGCAATTTCCTATCCAATACACGTTCCACAGGCTTGGACCTGATGGCAGCTTGTTGATCCTTGGCCGTGACTTGCGTCCGATTGCGGAAATGCAGCAGCAGCTGGTGAAAACGCAAATTGCTCTCGAACAAGATTACGAGCAGCGCCGCGATTTTGACACGCGCTATCGCGTCTTAATGGAGGCGAGCACCGATGCGTTGGTCTTCATTAACGCGACCTCTGGTCGGATCGCAGATCTGAACCGTAATGCGGCAAAGCTATTGGGTGCGTCCCGTGATGATTTGATGGGCGGTGCTGTTGCCCAGGTCTTTGATGGTCGTCGCAAAGGCGAGCTGCTGGAAACGCTGCATAACCTTGCAATTTCGGATAGTTTTGCTCCGATGGAGCTTATGGTGCGGGCGTCTAAACTTACGCTTTCTGTTCAGCCGAGCCTATTCCGCGCGGCGGGTGAAAAGCTTTTGTTATGTCGTTTGGAAAATACAGATACCGGTAGCCGTATCGGCGATGCCTTTGTTGAAGATTTGCAGTCCTTTTATGAGGAAGGCGTTGATGCAATTGTCTTTACGGATGCGTTAGGTGTTATTCGCTCCGCTAACGATAGTTTCCTAACTCTTGCGGATGCAGGTCATATTACGAACGTGAAAGGTCGCCAGATCAGCGATTTCTTGGTTCGTGGGGGCGTTGATCAAAAGGTGCTTCTTGAGAACGCTGCGCGTACAGGTCAAATGCGGATGTACGCGACTAAGTTGATCGGAGATTATGACGGTAGCCGTGCCGTTGAAATTTCTGCGACTTATTTGGCAGATACTACTAGCCCAAGCTTTGTTTTTGTCATCCGTGATACGAGCCGTGCTGAGCTAGGCCGCCCTACTGCTGGTCCTGTAAGTGATGATGCTGCTCAGTCTGTGATGGAGCTGGTTGGTAACGCAACTCTCAAAGATATCGTTGCGGACACCACTGATGTTGTTGAAAAAATGTGCATCGAAACGGCTGTTGAGTTAACGGGCAATAACCGTGTCGCAGCTGCAGAGATGCTGGGTCTGTCGCGACAGTCGCTTTATGTGAAGCTGCGTAAATTTGGCCTTTTGGCAAAAAGCACAGACGAATAGCGTCAATCAGCTTTTACACTTGTTGAATCGCAAAATGTAATGTTTAGTTGACACATGAGTGTCAGCGAAATTAGCCATTCCCGCACTTTGCCCGAACCCCGTGCAATGCTCCGCCTGATCAAGCCGATCACGTGGTTCCCACCTATGTGGGCATATCTTTGCGGTATTGTCAGTGCAGGTGTCTCTCCAAGCGGCCAATGGTGGCTGGTTATCTTGGGCGTTTTGCTTGCAGGCCCCATCGTGTGTGGGATGTCGCAAGCAGCTAATGATTGGTGCGACCGTCATGTAGATGCGATCAACGAGCCCGATCGCCCCATTCCTTCGGGGCGTATTCCTGGGCGTTGGGGTCTTTGGATTGCTCTGGGTATGTCCGTTCTGTCACTTGCCGTCGGATATCAGCTTGGTTCTTGGGGTTTTGGCGCCACAATTATTGGGGTGCTTGCTGCTTGGGCTTATTCTGCCGAGCCGGTCCGCTTGAAGCGATCTGGATGGTGGGGGCCTGGGCTTGTTGGGTTATCCTATGAGGGATTGCCATGGTTTACGGGCGCAGCAATTCTCAGTGCGACGGCGCCGTCCTTGGAAGTCTGCCTGCTTGCATTGCTCTACGCCGTTGGCGCGCATGGCATCATGACATTAAACGATTTTAAGGCCCTGGAAGGCGACCGCGTGATGGGCGTGAACTCTTTGCCTGTAACAATGGGTCCAGAGCGCGCAGCGAAACTCGCCTGTTGGGTTATGGCGGTTCCACAGGTCATTGTCGCTGGTCTTTTATTTACATGGGACCGCCCGCTTCATGGGCTTGCTGTGGCAGGTGTTCTTGCGTTTCAACTTTGGGCAATGCGCGTTTTGCTAAACGACCCAAAGGGTAACGCGCCGTGGTATAATGGAACAGGTGTCACTCTTTATGTCAGCGGTATGATGATAGCTGCGTTTGCAGTACGGACGGTTGGCCTATGACGCTTGGTTGGCTCTCAATTGTGCGGCTTGGTCTGGTCCAGACATGTTTGGGTGCGATTGTTGTACTCACAACTTCGACCCTAAACCGTTTGATGGTTATTGAACTGGCATTGCCCGCAGTCCTTCCAGGACTTCTTGTTGCGTTGCATTACGGTATTCAAATGACGCGCCCAAATTGGGGGTTCATAAGTGACCAAGGGGGCAATCGGACGCGCTGGATCATTCTGGGCATGATTGCATTGGCGCTTGGCGGATTTGGTGCAGCCCTCGGGGTTGTTCTTTTGCAAACCCTTTGGATTTCGGGGCTGTTGCTTTCAATAGTCAGTTACGCACTTATCGGGCTTGGGGTAGGTGCCTCTGGCACGTCACTTCTTGCGTTTCTGGCTACATCAACGGCCCCACATCGGCGCGCAGCAGCTGCCACAATAACATGGCTAATGATGATTTTCGGTATTGCAGTGACCGCTGGTACTGTAGGTGCGTTCCTTGATCCATATTCACCCGAACTTCTGCTGAAGATTGTTGCTATCGTATGTGTATCTGCAGTTGGTGTTACGATGCTGGCTACACTAGGTATTGAAAGAGGCATCACCTCACACCTTTCGACCGCTGATCCGATGGGGTTTGCCGAAGGTCTCCGCGAAGTGTGGTCAGAGCCTAAAGCACGCATATTCACCATCTTCGTTTTCCTTTCGATGACCGCGTATTTCATGCAGGAACTTATTCTTGAGCCTTACGCCGGCCTTGTTTTTGGATTTACGCCTGGTCAATCAACGTCCCTGTCGGGTGCGCAAAACGGTGGCGTGTTCATTGGAATGCTTACAGTAGGAATTGCCGCCACGGGCCTTCGTCTTGGCCAGTTACGCCATTGGGTTGTTGCGGGTTGTCTTGGCTCTGCTCTGACACTGATCTTTATCACGATCATCGGTCAACTGGGGCATATTCCGCTGACGCCGTTCGTTGTGGGTTTGGGCTTTTTCAACGGTATGTTCGCTGTTGCTGCAATTGGCTCGATGATGGCACTTGCGGGCGACGGTCGTGAGACACGTGAGGGGACCCGAATGGGTCTTTGGGGCGCTGCCCAAGCGATTGCCGCAGGTTTCGGTGGCCTTCTTGGTGCCGCGGCTGTTGATCTTATGCGCGGCCCTTTGCCAGACGCGACGGCTTTCGGTGCTGTCTTTTTGCTCGAAGCATCTCTCTTTTTAGCCGCGGCGCTTATGGCTAGCCGCACCATGGAAAACCGTGCGCCAGACGCGCGGCTGATCGCAGGAGAATAACTAATGTATGATGTTGTTGTTGTGGGGGGTGGACCTTCTGGTGCGACGGCTGCCGAAGACTTGGCACGCTCGGGAAAATCCGTGGCAATGCTTGATCGGGCAGGGCGGATTAAGCCTTGCGGTGGTGCAATTCCACCAGTTGCAATTACTGAATTCCGTATCCCTGATGAGCAACTCGTGGCTAAGATCACAACGGCTCGGATGATCAGTCCCACGGGCCGGAAAGTAGATATTCCGATTGAGAATGGTTACGTCGGAATGGTTGACCGTAAAGACTTTGATGAATTCTTGCGATGCCGCGCGGCTGATGCAGGGGTTGCGCGCTTTACGGGTACATTTCTACGTATTGAACGCGATGACGGCACAAAGGTGATCTACCGCGATAAAGAAACTCGTGAAGAAATGGCGCTGGAAACAAAGCTGATCATTGGTGCTGATGGCGCACGCTCGGACGTTGCCCGTGCCGAGGTCCCTGGCGGTGATACCATTCCTTACGTAATCGCGTACCACGAGATTATTGAGGCGCCGACGCTAAGCGAAGCTTACGACCCCCTGCGGTGTGACGTGATCTATGACGGTAAAATCTCGCCGGACTTTTACGGTTGGGTCTTCCCCCATGGTACCTCTGCAAGCGTTGGTATGGGGACTGGCATTGAAGGCGTTGACCTTAAGCAGGCAACGGCAGATCTGCGAATGGCGTCAGGTTTGAGTGGTTGCAAAACCCTGCGTAAAGAAGGTGCGCCTATCCCGCTTAAGCCGCTAAGTCGATGGGATAACGGCAAAGACGTTGTTCTTGCGGGCGACGCGGCTGGTGTTGTTGCCCCGTCATCTGGGGAAGGAATTTTCTACGCGATGGCCGGTGGCCGTGCAGCTGCAACTGCAGCGACGGCGTGCCTTACGTCTGGTCGTGTGAAAGATCTGCAGTTGGCACGCAAACTATTTATGCGCGAACATAAAGGCGTGTTCAAAATTTTAGGCGCAATGCAGGAGGCGTATTATAAAAGTGACGAGCGCCGCGAACGGTTTGTCAGCCTGTGCCATGATATTGACGTGCAACGGCTTACGTTCGAAGCGTATATGCATAAAAAGCTGGTGGCGAAACGGCCCTTGGCGCACATCAAGATCGGTATTAAGAACGTCGCGCATCTGATGGGGCTCGTGAACCCGCTTCGAACGTAAGGGTGCGCAGATGAAGGATATAGCTTTGGACGTGATGATCCCTGCGTGGGTTGATGGTGTTCTGACACCGGTCGAGAAACTCGAGGTGCATCAGCGTGGCCTGCGTCATAAGGCTGTATCTGTCTTCTTACTTGCGGGCGATAAAGTGCTGCTTCAGCAGCGTGCCATGTGCAAATATCATACACCGGCTCTGTGGGCGAATACCTGTTGTACGCATCCTGATTGGGACGAGGATGCAGCGGTATGTGCTGAACGCCGTTTGACCGAAGAACTGGGGATCGTTGGTGTTAAGCCTGTGTTTGCGGACACGGTTGAATACCGCGCGGATGTTTTCCAAGGCTTGATCGAGCACGAGGTCGTTGACGTTTTCGTGGGTCATGTTGATCAAAGCTTGGGTGTAGACCCTAATCCAGCGGAAGTTATGGACTGCCGCTGGATGTCTTTCGCTGAAATCGATCAAGCGATCGACACTGATCCGGCTCAATTTACGCCTTGGGTCAAAATTTACATGGATCAGTTCCGTCAGCAAATATTCGGCTGATCCACCGTCACGTTTAGCATTTCTTCGCTCGACGTGACGGTCTTACCTGACTGGGGAGTACAGTTGGATTAGCAGGTTACGCAGACTTTTTGTGATCAAAGGCGGTGTATTCATTCATTGCCGCAACGCATCCTTGATCCCAAATGATCGTCAGCCAACGGCAAAAAGCGTCATGAAATGGCTCTGCATCGCGCAAATCACCGTAGATATTGCTCTGGTCCAGCCATGCGGTAGGCTGCTCTTTCGCTTCCAATGCTGTGGCTTTCAGCTCACCCCAAATTGGATCGTTCGCTTCAATGATTGTGCCGTCTTCGCGTGTACCGGCGCACATTCGCGCCCAAAGAGCTTCGACCAAGGCAAGGCCGCTCACAGATCGACCTGCTGCGAGTTGATCATGCAGGACAGGTAACACGAAACCAGTGTGGCGCGCAGACCCATCAAAGGCAACGCGGCGGGTTGTGTCAACAATACGCGGGTTTGAGAAACGTGCTTCGATCAAATCAACATAAGCCGCGGGTGTCTTGCCGGGAACAGGTGCCACGGTTGGCGCAATCTCGTCGCGCTCAACCTTGCCAAAGAAAGTACGGATCGCCGAGTGCGTCATGCAGCCCGCAATCGTTTCGATACTTAGTGTTTCGCCAACGTTTGCGATAACTTGATGGCCGGCATTAAGGATGCGAATTTTCATGGTTTCAAACGCGTGGACATCGTCGGAGAAGGTTACTCCAACCGTGTCCCAAGCGGGGCGGCCTGCGCAGAATTTGTCTTCAATCACCCATTGGCGGAATGCTTCGTGCGTGACTACAGCGGCGTCTTTGATCCCGAAATCATGCGCAAGGGCAAGTTCTTTCGGACCCGTTACGGGCGCGATACAGTCGACCATAGAGTTTGGAAAAGTCGCATTGCCATCAATCCAATCCGCAAGGTCTGGATCAGAAAGACGCGCCAACGATACGACAGTCTGGCGCAAGATATCACCGTTGCCTTGCAAGTTGTCGCAGCTCAATCCTGTGAAAGGCGCGTGATCCGCCGCGCGGCGTAGCTTGAGGGCTGCAACCAGTGCGCCAAAGGCGGTGCGCGGCGTGTCGGGGTGGGCGGCATCGTGCAGCAAATCTGGATGCGCTGCGTCAAAACCTTTAGTAACGGGGTCGATGTAATAGCCGCTTTCAGTGACTGTCATTGCAACAATACGAATAGCAGGGTCAGCCATTTGCGCGATGAGGGGCGCATTCCCTTCCTCGATAGGCAGGTAATCAATCATGGAGCCAACGACTTCTGCAGAAACGGTTTCAGGGTCCAGTTCAACCAACGTCGTCAGGCAATCCTGTGCCAAGAGTTTTTCACGCATTGCCGCATCATAGGGCCGCACACCTGCGCCAATAATGGCCCAATCATGGGCTTCTCCTGCTTGCATCAAACGATGCAAATACCACGCCTGATGCGCGCGGTGAAAATTACCAACGCCAATATGCACGATACCAGGGGTGAGGGCGGTGCGATCGTATCGCGGGTGTTCAACGCTCAGTTGATCCAACGTCGCATTAGAAAGGGAGATCAGCTCATCCATTGTCCACCATCCACATTGTATGTTTGCGCCACGATGTAATTCGCCGCATCGCTGGCCAGAAAGATGGCCATGCCAGTGAGGTCTTGGGCTGTGCCCATGCGCCCATAGGGAACGGCGGCACCAACCTCTTTTTTCTTCTGTCCCGGTGCTTTGTTCTCATGCTTGACAAAGAACGCATCCACGCCGTCCCAATGCTCACCGTCCACCACGCCGGGTGAAATCGCGTTTACGTTGATCCCATGTTTAATCAAATCGAGACCAGCGGATTGGGTCAGGCTGATTACTGCGGCCTTGGTCGCACAATAGACCGCTACGAGTGGTTCACCGCGACGACCAGCTTGCGAGGCCATGTTGATGATCTTACCACCTTGGCTACGTTCGATCATGTGGCGTGCCACAGCTTGCATGGTGAACAGTGTGCCCGATACGTTGATGTCGAACACGCGTTGATAATCTGCGCGCTTAATTTCAACGATGGGTGCAGCCGTAAATACCGCCGCGTTGTTGATTAGAATGTCGATGTGACCGAACTGCTCAATCGTAGCGGCAACTGCGGTGTCAATGCTTGCTGGATCTCTGACATCAATATGCACAGCAATAGCACGGTCACCTAGCTCACCAGCAGTTGTTGCAGCACGTGTGCCGTCAATATCGGCAATCGCTACATGCGCGCCTTCAGCGATGTATGCCTCAGCAAAAGCGCGCCCGATACCTCGGGCGGCTCCTGTAATCAGTGCTGTCTTGCCAGCCAGTTGCATTACTCGATCCGCAATCCAGCTGTGTCGAACTTGTGAAGCTGCGTTTCGTCTGGTGTGAGGAAAATCTCTTCACCATGCTTGAATGTAGCATCTCCCGCTGCGCGGACTGTCATTGGGTCACAGTCTTCGATGCCATGGACGTGGACGAAGGTATCAGACCCCAGATGCTCGGCCACACCAACCGTGCCTTGCCAAAGGCCACTGGTTTTAGAGGCAGTCACATGCTCTGGACGAATGCCAATCGTTTCAGCGCCATATTTTTTAGCTACTGCACCTTCGATCAGATTCATCTTTGGGCTACCAATGAAACCAGCGACAAACTTGTTGCGCGGCTTGTGATATAGTTCCAGTGGCGAGCCGACTTGCTCAATTACGCCTGCTTGCAGCACGACGATTTTATTGGCCATCGTCATCGCTTCGACTTGGTCGTGCGTCACGTAAATCATCGTTGTCTGCATACGCTCATGCATCTCTGTGATCTCAAGACGCATCCCAACGCGCAATGCCGCGTCAAGGTTTGAGAGCGGCTCGTCAAAGAGGAATGCAGACGGATCTCGCACAATCGCTCGGCCAATGGCCACACGCTGACGCTGACCGCCAGATAATTGGCCCGGCTTGCGGTCCAGATAATCAGTGAGGTTCAAAGAGGCAGCCGCCGCCTCAATACGCTTGTTCTGCTCTTCCTCGCTCATGCCTGCCATACGCATCGGAAAGGCGATGTTCTTGCGCACTGTCATATGCGGGTAAAGTGCATAGGACTGAAACACCATCGCTAGGCCGCGTTTGGAAGGAGAGACTGAAGTTACGTCTTCGTCGTCGATCAAAACCTTGCCGGATGTTGTGTCCTCAAGCCCTGCGATTAAGCGCAGCAGAGTTGACTTCCCGCAGCCTGATGGCCCAACAAAGACTGCAAATTCACTGTCTTCAATTGTGAGATCCAATGGAGGGATGACTTGTGTTTCACCAAAGCTCTTGGTCACTTGTTCAAGTACGATACGTCCCATGATATTATCCTATTCTAGGTATTACTTGACGGCGCCAAAGCTGAGGCCTTGGACCAATTGTTTTTGACAGAACCAGCCCAAGACAATGATTGGGCCAACAGCAGCTGCGGAGACAGCGGAGAGACGTCCAAAAAATAGACCCTCTGGTGCGCGGTTCCCTTCGATGAGTTTTGACAGGGTCGCGGCGTCTGTTGTCGTTAAGCGAACCGTCCAATACGCTTCGTTCCAGCAAAAGATAAAGCAGAGCAATGCTGTTGATGCGATGCCGCCCCATGCGAGTGGGATGAGGATCTCTTTGATCTCTCCCCATGTGTTCACGCCGTCCATTTGGCCTGCTTCGATGATCTCTTTTGGGATCTCTTTGAAGTAGGTGAAAAGCATCCAGATCACGATCGGAACGTTAATCAGGCACAGAACCAGAATGACCATGAAGTGCGTATCAAACAGCCCCAGACTTTTGGTCAGGAAGGTCATCGGGTAAAGGACTGCCGCTGCGGGCAGCATCTTGGTTGAGAGCATCCACATCAGGACATCTTTAGTTGCGCGTGTTGGGTTGAACGCCATGGAGTAGGCACACGGAATACCAACTGCGAGCGCGAAGATCGTCGCGAACACCGAAGTGATGACTGAGTTGGTCGCAAAGCGCCAGTAGTCATAGTTGTCGGTCATGTTGGTATAATTCTCTAGCGTCGGCGTGAAGAAGAACAAGAATTCTGGCTTCACCGCATCCGCATCTGTCTTAAAACTTGTAAGAACAAGCCAGAAGATGGGGAAGAAGAACAATAATCCAACAATCCAGGCCAAAAGAGTGCGGCTGATTTGTCCGTATTTCGAAGACTGTGCAACAATCGCCATGTCCGTTACTCCATCAATGTCTTGCCAACCATGCGCAGCAAGAAAATTGCTACGATGTTGGCTAGGATGACGGCAAAGATTCCTGTCGCGGAAGCTGCACCGATGTTGTTGTTGGCAAATTCACCAATCAAATAAGGCAAGTTTTTATTCCCGTTGCCGCGGCTTACGATTTCGATTTCCGCATAAAGCGAGAGGTGGAAAATCGCTTGGATCATCACCACAATCGCAATGGGACGACCCAGATGCGGTAGCGTCAAAAAGCGGAACTGCGACCACGTGCTTGCCCCATCAAGGATGGCAGCTTCTTTTTGTTGCTGATCCTCAGACTGCAAGGACGTCATGAAGATCAAGATTGCAAAAGGAGTCCACTGCCATGTGACCATGATGATCACCGCATAAGCAGAAGTTTGCGTTGCGCGGAATGAAATCGGGGTCAATTCAGGCCAAAGCGAGAAGAACCAGCCAACACCGGGTGCGGCCCTCAGCCCATCGACTAGGTCGTTTATACTGCCGACGGCGATGCCCTGTAGGCCGAGAACTGGGTCAAGGATCATGTTAATCCACAAAACTGCGTTTACCGCTGGCATGACGAAGAAAGGAGAGATCAAGAGAACGCGAACGATGCCTTGTCCGGGGAATGACTTGTTGATCAACACGGCGATCAGAACGCCAAGGATCACGGTCAGGAAGAGAATGCTGCAAACAATCAGAAGGCTGTTCTGGATCGCAAAAATAAAATCTTTGGACTTCAGGACAAATTCGTAGTTGCCAAAACCACGCCAGTTACTGAGGGCGGGTGTCGTCCACTCTGGTTTGCGCAGGTTATTCAGCACATAGCGAATAAACGAAAAATAAAGCGTCATCGAAAGCGGCACAAGCATCCAGATCAACAGCAGGACAACTGCCGGAGACTGAAGCAAGCGTGGAAGCGTTCTGTTAGACATGACTAGAGATCTCCTGCGAAGCACGTTGCTCGCGATGTTCTAAGAGTAATTTAACTGAATGGTGATTGGTATGCTGTTGTGTGGCGGTCGATCTGGGCCGCGACGCCCACTGTTCGTCTAAAGTGGAAGGCCCGACCAGAGCCGGGCCTTCCGAAAACCTAAAGCAGAACTTAGTAGCCCGCTTCAGTCATGATTGATTCAGCTGCGGCTTGACCTGCTGCCAATGCATCTTCGACAGACTTTGCACCAGACAATGCTGCTGCAATCTCTTGAGAAACTGCGGAACCAACCTCTGGGAACTCAGGGATCGCTACAAATTGTACGCCAACATATGGCTTCAAATCTGTTGCTTCAGGAGCTGCTGAGTCGATTGCAGCCATTTCAGCTGCTGCGAACTTCGCAACGGCTTGGAATTCAGGGATCGCATACGTAGAGGCACGCTGTCCTGTTGGCACTGATCCCCAACCAAAGTCTGGGTGGTTACCTACAGCTTGAACGTACTCTTTAGATGTTGCCCACTCAATGAACTTCTGAGACTCGTCTGCATTTGGGGAACCAGCAGGGATCGCCATTGCCCATGCCCATAGCCAATTTGCACCTACTGGGTTACCAGCATTTGGAGACTGAGCATACGCAACGTTTTCGTTTTCAAGGAAGGAAGCGGCAATTGTTGCGTCAATCCAGAGGCCACATTTGTCTTCGTTATAAAGAGCAAGGATCTCGTTAAAAGAGTTGCCTTCAGAACCTGGAGGGCCGTAGTTGTTTAGCAGGTTCACATACATTGTAACCGCTGCATTCCATTCTGGTGTATTCAGCGTAGGATTGTAATCTTTGTCAAACCAGGCTGCTCCAAAAGAGTTTGCGACGGTTGTTACGAATGCCATGCCATCTCCCCAGCCTGGCTTCCCGCGCAAACAGGCACCATAGACGCCGTTGTCTGGATCGTGCATTGCTGCAGCCGCAGCTGTAATGTTTTCCCAGCTATCATTGTCAGCAATTGTCACGCCAGCTGCGTCTGTCAGGTCTTTGCGGTACATAACCATTGAACTTTCACCATAAAATGGTGCTGCATAAAGCGTGCCTTCGTGTGATAAGCCGGCGCGCATAGCCGGCAGGATGTCGTCAACGTCGTAGTCTGCGCCAAACTCTAGGGGTTCGATCCAGCCAGCTGCACCCCAAATCGGTGCTTCCTGCATGCCGATATTGATGATGTCGTATTGGCCACCACCGGTTGCTGTGTCGGACGTTACTTGCTCACGCAGAACACCTTCCTCCAGAGAAACCCAGTTCAGCTTAACGCCTGTTTCTTCTGTGTAAGCTTCTGCAACTTTCTGCATGTTGATCATGTGACCGTTGTTTACGATCGCAATCGTCAATTCTTTTGAGTGACCGTCTGCAATCGCGCCGCCGGCTGCAAAAAGTGACATCGCTGTAGCTGCGTATAATGCTTTCTTGATAGACATCCAAATTTCCTCCTCTTTGGGTCATGAGAATTATACTAGGTGATACGGCAACGCGAAGTCAATTATAAATTAGCGCGCGTAAATTTTATTTAAAGCGGGCGTTCAATCAAGGACTTAGGCGGACTCGCGCATAATAAGACGGCCGTCAAAAGTTGTCTCTGAGCGATCTTTTGTCCGATCTTCGGCCTTCAACGTGCTGAACAACTCACGCACCGCACGATTCGCGATTGCCTCATAGTCTTGAGCAATCGTAGTGAGCGGCGGGCAGGTGAATTTAGAGAACGGGTGATCGTCGTGTCCTGCAATGCGCAAGTCACACTCCGGACCATGCCCTACACGTAAACCTAGGTCATAGGCCGCCGACAACATCCCAATAGCAAGGCGATCATTACTGCAAAGAATAGTGTTGGTCTCAAAAGACTTAGCGGCCAGAAGGCGTCCACCTTCAACCTTGCCAATTTCCTCAAAGTTCCAGCCCTCACCGTCAGCTTGATAGATACGCGGCACATGGCCGTGACGTTCCATACTTTCGAGATAGGCCTGGCGGCGCTTGTTGGCATTGGGGTTTGTTGGTGACTTCATTTCAAAGAAGCAAGGCGCTTCGCCACTGCGACTAAGGTATTCCACCATTAAATCAACGCTTTGGGCATTGTCTGTTCCAACAAATGCGTGGCCGATACTGCTCATATTTGCGTCAAATAGTACGAGTGGGAAATCGGCGTCAAAGGTCTGTACGGCCTCAACATCCGACATGCGTCCGAACGGCGCAAGCAAGACACCAGCCGGTTTGAGCGCGCGTAAGGATGTGAGATTGTCCCGCTCCATCTCAGGGCTGCCGTGTGAGCTGAGCAAGATGGGGCTGTAGCCAGCATCAATACAGGCCAATTCGACGCGCCGCCCAATCTCCGAAAAGAAGGGGTCGGCGAGGTTTGGAACAACCACGCCAATGTTCTTGGTCGTGCGCCTATTTTGGTTCATCGCAAAAACGTTAGGCTGATAATCGTACCGCTTCAGGGCAGCTTCAATCTTTGTTCGGGTCGACGTGCGTACGCTTTCAGGGTTGTTGAAATATTTTGAGACAGTTGGGCGAGAAATTCCGCTTATGTTTGCGAATTCTTCCATATTGCGAATTTTTGGTTGTCCCATTTTATCACCTGATATTTTGATTTTTAGCGCGCGCTAATAATAGTAAGCTAAGGGGCAAATCTATACCTAGTCAAGGGAAGATGTCTTTTGCTTTTTCGCATTCTGGCTTTCGATCTTAAACTTTGATGAATTGGATCACGTAGTGCGGATCAGGTGCAAACCGCATAATTCCGTCGGTCCAGAAATGTACTATCAGTGGTGAATAGCCTGTCTTGGCGTGCTAAGCCTTGGTGGAAATCAAAGTCTACAAGACAGGGCAGCACCAAGAAATGAACATCCTTTTCATCATGTATGACCAACTACGGTTCGATTACTTGAGTTGCGCTGGCCACCCGTACCTGTCCACGCCAAATTTTGACCGAGTTGCGCAAATGGGAGTGCGGTTTACGAACGCATATGTTCAATCACCTATTTGCGGTGCCAGCCGGATGAGCTTTTACACAGGCCGCTATACGTCATCCCACGGGGCACAATGGAACGGTTTTCCGCTGCGTGTGGGTGAAATGACGATGGGGGATCATTTGCGCAAAGCAGGGATGGATTGCTACTTGATCGGCAAAACCCATATGCGCGTAGATTCAGAAGGCATGGCGCGTTTGGGCCTTGCGGCCGATAGCGTGATTGGTGCCCGCCAAGCGGAATGTGGTTTTGACGTTGTTATTCGTGATGATGGGCTTTGGGCACAAGGTCCTGATGGATTTTACGACGAGCAACGCTCGCCCTATAATGAGTACCTTAAGACCAAAGGATATGAGGCGGATAATCCGTGGGCCGCTCATGCGAATGCTGGTCTGCAAGACGGTGAGCAAGCCTCGGGTTGGATGTTTGATAATGCGGATAGGCCGGCAAACATTCGCGAAGAAGACAGTGAGACCGCGTGGCTGACCTCTGAGGCTATCAAATTTGTCGATACGGCTGAGGGGCCCTGGTGCGCTCATGTCAGTTATATCAAGCCCCATTGGCCCTATATTGTGCCCGCACCCTACCATAATATATTCGAGCCCGAGCACGTTCTGCCACCTAACCGTGATCCGGTTGAGCGTGAAAACGCACACCCCGTTTATGACGCATATATGGGCAATAAAATTGCAGCGGCTTTCCAACATGATGATGTGCGTGCCAAAGTGGTGCCGGCTTACATGGGCTTGATCAAGCAGTGTGATGATCACTTGGGTCGTCTTCTGGATCACCTTGAAGTGACAGGCAAGTTGGATGATACGATGATCGTTCTCACGTCAGATCATGGCGATTTTCTTGGGGATCATTGGCTTGGTGAGAAGGATCTTTTTCACGAGCCATCCGTTAAAGTGCCGATGATTATTTTTGATCCTCGGAGCAGTGCAGATGCAACGCGCGGCACGACGTGCGATGCGCTCGTCGAGGCTATTGATCTTGTTCCTACGTTTGTAGATGTGGCCGGTGGCACAATCGCTGCTCACATCCTTGAAGGCCAAAGCCTTGTACCGTTTCTGCATGGTCAGCCTACAAAAACCCGAGATTACGCAATCAGCGAATATGATTTTTCAACGACACCACAGGCAGTCAAGTTGGGCCTTGAACCCCGGGATGCGAGGCTATTCATGGTGTTTGATGGCCGTTTCAAAATGATGCATGCGGAAGGGGGCTTCCGTCCAATGTTGTTCGATTTGAAGATTGACCCAAACGAGGTGCACGACCTTGCAAAAGGGTCAACACATCAGGCTGAAATCGACCGGCTTTACGGTTATTTGGCAAAGTGGGGCCGACGCATGTCACAAAGGGTTACGCGGTCAGATGACGATATCGCTGCGATGCGCGGTAAGTCACTGCGCAAGGGAATTTTGCCGTTCTTGAAGGACGGCACCGAAGTAGACCCGGAAATGATAACAGCCTACCGCGGTCCCGTCGCGCAAAATTTCACACCCGAAACTTAGCTGCGAATGCGGCTATAATAGGGATCGTACGGTCCGCTTTCGATGACTTCGGCTGCGAATGCTTCGCCAATAATATCGACCGTCATTGTTGTGCCTACTTGAGAAAATTCAGGCTCTATAAATGCGTAGGCAAGGTTTTTATCTACGCGGTGGCCCCAGTCCCCGGAAGTTACGGTCCCGATAATCCGCCCATCCAGACGTACAGATGCGCCTCCGTGGGCGGGTGCGTGCTTTGCGTCAATTATGAGCGTCACCAGTTTATGCTGTTGGCCAGCGACCATACGTTTTTCAAGTGCATCTTTACCAATAAAGTCGCCTTTGTTGAGCCTGACAAAACGCTCTAGTCCAGTTTCAAAGGGATCAAATTCCGTCAGAATATCGGACTTCCAGTGCAAAAAGCCTTTCTCCATTCGCATGGATTCCACAGCCCGTGATCCAAATAGTGTCATGCCATGCGCCTCGCCAGCCTTACGCAGAGCAACGTAAGCCGCATGTAAACTTTCATTCGGAACATGGATCTCATAGGCCAGCTCTCCTGAAAAACTGACGCCAAGCACAGTCGCGGGCGCAATTCCGATGTGAGTTTCACGCACGGACAGCCATGGAAATGCCTCACGCGACCAGTCCCCGCGAGCAGCCATAGACAAAACATCGCGCGCGTTTGGTCCGGCAATCACAAGGATCGTTTGTGCGTTTGTAAGTGAGCGAATTTCGACGTCTTCGTCTGCTTTGATATGCGCTTTTAGCCAATCCATATCGTGGTATTCAGAGGCCGCAGCCGACCCGTACCAAACACGTTTTGGGCCACGATCAGACGCAGGGATATTCGCAATTGTTGCTTCGGCTTTGAGCAGGCCGTGATTGTTTAGAAGATAGCCTAGGCCCACACGGCCCTCGCGCTTGCTGACAGTGCCGCACATCATACGATCAAGAAAGCTGTGGACATCCGCGCCCGTCAGTTCAAAGCGGTTGAACCCCGAAACCTCTGTCATCCCAACGTTCGTTGAGATTGCAGCGACTTCTTTAGCCACAACGCCGTGGACTTCGTTAAACTTGAACCCAAGAATTTCTTTGAAATCTGGTGTCGGTTTGATGTAATCAACCCGCTCCCAACCGTTGATGGTGCCCATTTCCGCCCCTTCAGAGACAAGGACCTGTGTGAGTGGTGTTGTTTTCATGGGGCGTCCGGCGGGACGGTGTTCATGTGGGAAATGGAAGCGGAATTCGTTTTGATAGTCCTCGATCGCTTTGAGTGCCGTTAACTCGACAGTCGCATGACCGGTAAAGCGCCGCGGATCGATAACCCACGTGTCATATTGCGCTTCACCGTGAACGATCTGCTGCGCCAAGAGCCAGCCATGGCCGCCCCCTTCACCCAGACCTGCGCGCAGACCAATGATGCAGAATGCGTTTCGTTTTCTGGGGATCGGGCCAACAAGAGGCGCGCCATCAATGGTGTAGGTAATGGGGCCGTTTACCACTTCGCGAATGCCTGTTTCCATCAACACTGGCATCCGCTCAAACGCACCTTCAAGGACATCAGTGACGCGATCTAAATCATCTGGGCACAGCGCATTCGTAAATTTAGGATCAATGCCGTCCATCCCCCAAGTCCGGCAATCCTGTTCATAAAATCCAAGCAGCAACCCACCCTTTTCTTGGCGTGAGTAATAGTCGCTGATCGGGCAACGCAGCAGTGGCATCCGGTGACCTGCCTCAGCAATCGCAGGGATGTCTTCGGTTAGAAAATACTGGTGTTCCATTGATGCAACTGGGTGCTGGACGCCCATCATCGCGCCAATCTCATTGCACCTGTAGCCGCCTGCGTTCACGATAATTTCGCACTTTACGTCACCCTTCTCAGTGTGGACGGTCCATGTGCTGTCCGCATGTTGAGTGAGCCCTGTGACTGGCGTGTGGCGGTTAACTTCAGCGCCGGCAAGACGCGCACGACGAGCCAGTGCTTGGCACAACTGTGCGGGATCAATATGGCCGTCAGTTGGATCCCATAGACCTCCGAGCAGATTATCTGTCGAAATAAGTGGGTGCCGCCGCGCGCATTCATCAGCATCAAGTACCTCAAATTCAACATCCATGCCCGCTGCCATTGATGTGAACTGCCGGTATCCATCCATTTGCGCTTCTGTATTGGCAAGGCGGATGCCCCCGTCGCCATAATTATAGCCGACGGGGTATTCGGGGTCGTCGCGCAGCTCTTTGTATAGATTGATCGAGTGTGTCTTCAGGCCGACCATCGTTTGGGTCGTACCAAAGTTGGTGACCTGGGCGGCTGAGTGCCAAGTGGTGCCAGATGTCAACTCGTCACGCTCAATCAGCATAACGTCGGTCCAGCCTTCTTGCGTAAGGTGGTAGAGCGCTGAACATCCAGCGATACCGCCACCAATAACCACTACGCGCGCCTGATCTCTCATCGGTTTGTCATCCGTTTTTGAAGTGCTGTTAACTTCATGAATGCATAACGATGAAACCGGTCAAGCGATAAGCCCGAGTTTCAAGAATATCGAATGCTACTTTTATAATTTCTGGTGGCGGCGACGGGGAAAGGGAGTTTGCCTAGCTCACTGTGAACTCTGCTCACTGCCTCAAAAATGCAAAGTCTTCATTTGTTCGTCGTAACTGGTAAATCTCCGCAAAACCCGCCTACTGCTACCTCACCTGATCCAAGGCTTATGGCACTCGGCGCAACGTATGGGTTCGGCGGTATCATGATTAGGTCAAAGACCAGAAAGCTGGCGACAAGTGTTATCGCGAGTGACGCAGTGAGATATCTTGTCAAAGTCATACCTCTAGCCCTAATCGTGGGCGCAAATAAATTCCTAAGTATGATCCCATAAAGGCAAAAGCAAACCAGACCCACCCGTGAAGGCTGCCCGTGGATATGCCAGAAAAGAACGCCCCAACGTTACACCCAAATGCCAATCTAGCAGCGTACCCCATTAGAAACCCTGCGACTGCTGCGTAGACCCACGCTGACATTGGCACCTTTGGGAGTGGTTGTGACAAGCCCTTTCGCCAAAAAGCCACCAAGAACGCGCCTGCGATCAAACCGATATTTGTGAGTGACGTATAATCTGTCAGTACGCTCGCCTGGATGCGTTCTAGCGATCCTGCTGCGGTCCAAAAAACTGATCCGGATAGGTCCACACCAGAAAAATATGCACCCTTAGCGACCCAAAGCCCCAGACCATAAACTACGCCCCACGGTTGTCCCGATACGACCAAGTTAAGAAGCGCTAATACAGCAACTAGCACTGCTGCTAGTATCAATCTCTTGGGAAGTCGGCGTAGCTGTGGCTCTGCCTTCCACCACAAAAACGCAGCAACGCATGACAAAACGAGCAAAGTCGTGAAGGTACCTTCCCAACCAGTTAGATTTTGTGCTGGAAGCGCGCCAAGACCCGTCCACCAAGATAGGTGAAATGCCCCTGCAAAACTGCCAACGGCAAAGAAGGGCAAGGCTATCAGAGAAACAAGATTGCCTGATCCAGCGTTTACCAAAGTGCCAGACCCACATCCCAACACAATTTGCATTGCGACACCAAAAACAAAGGCGCCCAAAACCATAGCGTATCCAATGGGTGCGGCTGCGGCGTTAACTTCACCAGAGTTACTATTGATGAGTGGTATCGCAAATAACGCTACAATTCCGATTGCAAGGAGCTGAGCCCAGATACCCGAAGGGTCACGTCGTAAAATCATCGCCCGCCATGGCCCTGCAAAGCCAAAGCGCAGTCCTTCTAAAGTGGCTCCAAATCCAAGGCCGATCGCAATCATTAAACCATATCGAAGACCGGCAATTGCAGACACAGACAAGCATATGAATACAGCAAAGAATAACATTGCCGCAGACGTGAAAAATTTGCGGGGGTTGCCCCCCGCAATTGGTTGCGCAAGATCAGACAAAGCTAGAACCCAATTTGACGAAGCAGGTTCTTAAAGACGCCTGGTGTGTTTTCCATCGGCAAGTCCGCGTTGGAATACTCAACCATCGATCCAGCGTAGAGCTTTGCGTTTTCAACATCCGCAAGCTCGGACAGAGCGAACCAATGTGTCGCGGCCCAGTGCCCAGTGTTGCAAAACGAGATTACCTCTTCGTCACCCTTAATGCCGAGTGATGCTTTCAAAGCGGAGATATCTGTCGGGGTTGAGATGGCTGCGGCACCATTTTCGAAAAATGTTGTGTAGGACTGATTAATAGCACCGGGCAACGTTCCTGGACGCTTCGCAGCACCGTGTGCTTTGTCGCCGGCAAAGAACTCGGGCAGCCGTGCATCAACCAACAGCCCTGAATTCTCACCTTTCACCACCGAAGACACGTGCTGAGTATCCGCCAACCAAGTGGTATCAAACTCAAGGTTCAGCTGGCTTGGTACTGCGGTTTCAAGCGTGTTGTTTAGGGGCAGGTTTGCATTTCTCCATGCAATCCGACCACCGTTCAGGATGCTCAGGTCAGTGAAGCCTGTTGATTTAAGTGTCCAATAGACACGCGCTGCTGCACCAAAATCTGTATCAGTGTTACCTTCTGAAATAATGACAATTGGTTCATCTTGTTCGAGGCCTAGCTTCTCAAGGTGCTCTTCCAAAACCGCCAAATCCATAAGGCCACCGGGATTGTCTTTGGTGCCACGGAACAATTTGTACGGTGCCCAAAGTGCGCCGTCCACGTGGGAGTCCGCATAGCCGTCGTTGCGGATATCAAGAAGAACAGGTTGTTTCGCATCTAGAGCGTTGGCAAGATCATTAGCTTCGACAAGCGGTCCAAATGTTGCCGCGAGCGGCGCTGTAGCAATGCCAACGATTGCGACGAGTGTGGTAAGAATAAGTCTCATGACGCGGTCCCTAAATTTGTTTCAAAGCGGCATTAAGGGAAAATTTAATTTTGGTAAATGGGGCCAAAGAGCCCTCATGAAGGACAATATTCTGCATAATTACACACGGTGGAAAATTGTTTCGCTAAAGTGAGTTGCCTAGATTATTTTAACCTTTACGCCTAACCAATTGAGACAAATGATCTTACTTAGCCGATTTTTGCTTTTTCCACTTAAATTGGCAAACTAGGGCAGGGGGATGAATTCATCATTATCGTCAGGTGGCAATTGGAACCGACCATGCGCCCAATCACCGGTCGCCCAAGCAACCTTGGCGGCTTCAATCTTGTCACGCGAAGACGCTACAAAGTTCCACCAAATATGACGGGGACCATTGAGGGTTTCACCGCCCAAGGCCATTAGACGCGCGCCTGAAGAACTGGCCTTTACGGTAATCTTGTCACCTGGGCGGAACACCATCATTTGACCAGCTTCAAAAGTATCCCCAGCCACTTCAATGGACCCTGAGGTTACATAAAGCCCACGGTCCTCATGATCATCGGGCAGGGGAAGCATCGCACCGCGTTCAAGCAGCACGTCTCCATAAAACATCTCAGAGAATGTTTTGGTGGGTGCGCGTTCACCCCAAGCATACCCCAAGATCAAGCGGACCTGTTTACCTTCGCCTTCCAAAAACGGCAGCTCGGCTTCTTTATGGTGTTCGAAGCCCGCATTTGTTTCTTCATGCTCTTCAGGCAATGCAACCCAAGTCTGAATGCCAAACAATTTGCCACCACTTGCTCTTGTTTGTGCGCTGGTTCGCTCGGAATGCGTTACTCCGTTACCCGCGATCATCCAATTTACCTCACCGGGGTAAATCATTTGATTTGTGCCAAGGCTGTCACGGTGCTGGAATTCGCCTTGATATAAATAGGTCACTGTTGCGAGACCAATATGCGGGTGCGGCCGCACATCAATGCCTTGATCGGTCAAAAATTCTGCGGGGCCCATCTGATCAAAAAATACAAACGGGCCGACCATCTTGCGTTCAACCGAAGGCAACGCACGACGAACTTCAAAATCACCAATATCACGAGCACGCGGAACGATTAATGTCTCAATAGAGTCCATCGACCCTGCATCAGGACAATGTGGTTCAATGCTTGGGTTCCAACTCATGGTTTGCTCCTATCTAAGCGTCGTTTGACCAAAGGCTATGTGCTAGATGGTTCAATGAGAAGGCAAAGCGCCGAACAGCTTATGTTCATTGTTGCGAAGGCTTACACGCATCAGTCGTATCGAAGCGCCGTCGCTTTACCGCGGAAAATGTAATATGACAGGACCGTATACGCCAAGATCGCAGGCACAACGAAAAGCGTTCCAATCAAAATAATGAAAAGGCTTTCCGGTGCTGATGCGGCCTCGTAAATCGTGATTTTTTCTGGTACTACATAGGGGTAGAATGAGTACGCCATCCCAGCAAAAGCTAACGTAAACAACCCAATTGCTGCGGCAAACGGCGTCCATGCCCATCTGTCATTAGTGAGGGGCATCCGCCCTAATTGCCACCACAAGAACACAACTAGCGCTGCAGACAAGATTGGCATTGGCGAAAGATAAAGCGCTTCTGGCCAACTAAACCACTTATCGAAAATACGGGTGCTGACAAAAGGAGTGGCCAATGAAATCGACCCTATCCCAAGGATGAGGCCCCAAATGCCCCCCTTTGCCCACCGGATCGCATGTCGTTGTAATTGCCCATCCGTTTTTGAGATAAGCCATGCCGCACCAATAAAGCTGTAGCCAACAGTTAAGAAAACTGCCGTGAGAAGCGCGAAAATCACATTGGGCAGGGTCCAAGTCAGGCCCATGATATACATGCCTAGCATGAAACCTTGGCTGAGTGAGGCCATAAGCGAGCCCGCAAAAAAAGCGCCGTTCCACATTGGTTTTTGGGTACTGGGTGCCTTGGCGCGCATTTCAAATGAAATGCCCCGCAAGATGAGCCCGATAAGCATCACAAAAACTGGTAGATAAAGTGCCGTCAAAATAGTTCCGTGGGCCGTGGGGAAGGCCACCAGCAAAAGACCGACCGCAAGTACTAGCCACGTTTCATTGGCATCCCAAAAAGGGCCGATGGACGCCACGAGTTGGTCTTTTTCATCGTCATTGGAGAGCGGCATCAGCAACCCAACCCCAAGGTCAAATCCATCCAACACCACGTAGATCAGAATGGATAGACCCATCAGGGCCGCAAAAGTCCATGGCAGCCAGACCGCGGGATCACCGAAATAATCCATCATTATTCTCCTGGTTGCAGGTTGGATGCTACCGCTTCGCCACGACGCGGGTAAGTACGCGATGAGAATGGCTCGCCACGGGTCGCCTTGCGCGCGAGATACGTGATGACACCAATATAAGCCACGACTAGCACCGCATAGACCACAAGGTACCCAATCAGTGTACTTAGAACCATTGCGCTTGGTACGTCGCTTACGGCGTCTTTGGTGGTGAGCACGCCTTGGACAAGCCATGGCTGCCGTCCGATTTCAGTAGTGTACCAACCGGCTAATGTCGCGATCCAGCCGCTAAAGCTCATGGCACAGAATGCATAGAGAGCCGTCTTTGGCATCGCCTCGGCGCCGTATTTGCGCAGCATCACAACACCACCCCATGACAGTAACAGCATCGCCATGCCTGTGCCCACCATGATACGGAAGCTGAAAAACACAGGCGCCACGCGTGGGTGCAACACCTCACCGTCCTCAGTGACAAAGTCATTCAGACCTGGCACGACACCGTCCGCTTTGTGGGTCAAGATGAGTGAGGCACCGTTAGGAACAGCAATCTCAAAGCGGTTTTCACGCGCCTCCTGGTCGGGCAGAGCAAAAAGCACCAACGGCACATTCGGGCCCATCTCCCAGTTGCCTTCCATCGCAGCTACTTTTGCTGGCTGATATTCGAGAGTATTTAGTCCGTGAAAATCACCAGCCAGGATTTGTAGGGGGATAAGTCCAGCACCAGCGATGACACCAACGCGAAGCGCAGTCTTTACGTCCTCGCCGTGGTCGCCCCACAACATCCGCAGGGCCGAAATACCCGCCACCAAAAAGGCAACCGTCAGTCCAGACGCCAGCATCATGTGAATAAAGCGATAAGGCATTGACGGGTTGAAGATGATCTCAAGCCAGTTGGTTGCGTGCACAACGCCGTCGATCACCTCATAGCCTTGGGGGGTGTGCATCCATGAATTCAAAACGATGATCCAGAACGTCGACATTGTTGTCCCGAAGGCGACTAAAAACGTGGCCAAGGTGTGCACCCAAGGTTTCACCCGTGAGGCCCCAAACAGCATAATTCCAAGAAATACCGCCTCAAGGAAAAAGGCAGTCATGATTTCATAGGCCAGTAGAGGGCCCGCCACATTGCCAACGGTTTCCATGAAGCCTGGCCAGTTTGTGCCGAATTGGAACGACATCGTGATACCGGACACGACACCCATGGCGAAAGATAATGCAAATACCTTCACCCAGAACATATAGCCGTCCATCCACTTTTGCTCTGCGGTCGCGGTGAAGCGCACCTTAAAGAACAACAATACCCATCCTAATGCGATGGTGATTGTTGGAAACAGAATGTGAAACGAGATATTCGCACCAAACTGAATACGAGAAAGAAGAAGTGTGTCCACCAGAAGCTCCAGAACGAAAATACGGTAATTTCTGGTGCTAAAGTATGCTGCACTGCCCTACAGGGGAAGATCATGCGACAATAGGCGCACATGTTTGACAGCACCGCGAACCCGCAAAAATTCACACAGACATGTGATCTGCTGCGGTAGTCATCGCCCAATAGCGAGATACTTCTGCTTAATTGGTACCTTGGAGTAAATGAGATGACTGTTCAAACAAGCGCGCGCCGCTTGACGGCTGATGATTTCGATCAAGACCTTTTGGATCTCTATGACTATTATGCCCACGGCAAAATCTCGAAACGTGAGTTTTTGGATCGTGCGGGCAAATGGGCTGTTGGCGGCATTACTGCTGCCGCGATTTTAGGAACGCTATCCCCAAATTATGCGCTGGCCGAGCAGGTTGCCTCAGACGATCCGTATATCGTGGGTGAAGACATCACTTACGCAAGCCCCGATGGAACCGGCGACATCAATGCGTATCTTGTGTGTCCTGCTAATAATAACCCAGAGCGTCCACCGGCGGCTATTTTGGTTGTTCATGAAAACCGCGGTTTGAACCCGTATATTCGTGACGTGGTCCGTCGTCTTGCCAAGGCAGGTTTTATCGCAATGGGCCCAGACGGACTGTCATCCCTTGGGGGGTATCCAGGTACGGATGATGAAGGCCGAACAATGCAGCGGACCTTGGATCAGGGCGCGCTTTTGAATGACTTTTTTGCGGGCTTTGAATATTTGCAGAACCTTGAAGGTACTAACGGCAAAGTCGGCGCGACTGGTTTTTGTTACGGAGGCGGCGTCGTGACACGGCTTGCAGCTGCGTATCCCGAAATGGCAGCGGGTGTGCCTTTTTATGGCTCATTCCCAGATGCAGAACAGGTTGCACGGATCAATGCGCCGCTCATGGTTCAACTTGCAGCATTGGATCAGCGCATCAACGCGATGTGGCCCGCTTTCCAAGTTGCGATGGAAGAGAACGACAACCCTTACGAAGCTCATATTTATCCCGGCGTGAACCACGGATTTCACAATGATACGACACCACGCTATGATGAGGCTGCTGCCAAGCTTGCCGAGCAACGTATGGTAGCGTGGTTCCGCACGTATCTCGCTGGTTAAGGGACACACCGTCATGCCGTTGTTCAATATGCTTTCTAAGCTTGGCCTAGCATTCGTTGTGTTCATGCTCACGACACTTGCGGGCACAGCAGAACAACGAGCCATTGAACACGGCACAAGCGTCTCACACATCTATCAAGCGCAGCAGACTTCTGTGCTTGATAGGCTTCTACAGATTGTCACGACATCGGGTGCAAACGTCACAATTGTTTGGGCCAACACCACCATTTTGATCGACCCTACTGGTTCCCAAATTCAATACGCTGCCTATGGCTCACCGGATGTTGTGGTGCTGACACGGGCACACCCGGACCACCTCAGTGTGCGAACCATGATCGGGATGCTACGCCGCAATATAGTCGTACTTGCGCCGCAAGCCGTAATCAATGAACTACCGTTAATGATTTCAAACAATGTCATCACGTCGTCCGAATTTGGAGCTAGTCAGCCAGTTGATGGGCTGGAGTTCACCGCAACCGCTGGCGTGTCTAAAAGTAGTGACCAAACAGACATCAGGGTGATAATTGAAAACGATAACGCCCGCATTTACATGTCCGGATATACTGAGGCGACCAGTCAGATGGCGGGGCTACGCAACATAAACGCTGCTGTTATCTCACAGGCCGAAGTCACAGATTTACGCGAGATGGCCAGAGCGACTGCTGAAATGAGCCCCTACCTACTCGACATCAATGCATACGGAAACGATGAGAAAAAATTACGTGATTTCCGGACAGAGATGAAAAAGTTGAATAGAGCTATCAAGGTTTAAGCCAGCGAAAGCTTCTGATGAATGGATCCCTCCATGGGTAATGGTTTTCAAATAACGGTCATACTTGAGTATTAAATACACAGCTTAAGCGTGTATGGCGCTCATATTGGTCACTAATACTGCTTGTCAAATGGTGCCCGGGGGGGCGAACCACAGATACAATATTGATTATGAAAGTTTCATAAATTAACCACCCACAATCAATAATTTGCGCGGCGATAGTTTTGTTGTGCGTGTTAGGCGCTAGCCGCAGGTTTGAAGTAGTTGTGAAGAAAAATGGAAGCGCCTAGAGAGCGACTTTAAAGCCTGTGATTAGTTGCCTCAGACCAAATGCCGCGCCACAAAAGATTGCGATAAGTGTAACCGGTGCACTGTATGCTAAGACTGAAAACGCAGCGATACCCTGACCCACGCTACACCCTACCGCCAATATTGCGCCGACACCCATTAGCGCGGCTCCAAAAATCTGTCGTTTCAGCTCTCGCGGATCTTCGCACGCCTCCCAGCGGAATTGCTTTTTGAACATTGAACCAAATGCGGCTCCAATAATGACGCCCATGACGGAACCTACGCTAAACGAAACAGTATTTCCGGATGCTGTCATGCTATAGAAGATTGTATCTCCAACGGGTGCCGCAAAAGTATGTGTGCGGATAGGTTCGCCGTCAAAGCCGACTGTCGCCACCCAATGTGTGCCCACCCAGCCGGATGTGATGGCAAGGCCCACGAGCACTCCCCATAACGCGTAGCTTTGAAAAGGTTTGCCTCGTGCAGTTCGAAGCGATGCTAGAACAATAACCGTCCCTGCTACGATACCAACCACCCAAGGTTCTACGCCAAAACCATTCAACAACTGGGCCAACCCTTGGCTTGTGTCTGAGCTTTGTACCACGGGAAACAACATTACTCGCAAATGGGCGAGAGGACCTGACATGACGAAATATGCGGAAAGCCCCATAACCAGCACAATGACAAATGCCCGTAGGTCACCACCACCTAGTCGTGCGAGCGCTCCATAGCCGCAGTTGCCCGTCAGGGCCATGCCGTATCCAAAAAGCAGCCCACCTATGACTGTGCTGAGCGGGTTCCAGGCGCGTGATAGATATGCGACGTAGCTGCCTTCGACAAAAGCGGCACCTAACAACACCTGTGTTCCGATAATTGCTACTCCAACAGAGACACCCCACATTCCCATACGCCTGGGGTCAGCTCCATAGAGATAATCCTCAATTGCACCTAAAGTGCAAAAGCGGCCCAGCCTTGCGGCTAACCCAAGGGCTATTCCGCCCAGTAGGCCTATCAAAGCTATTGTGTTTGCTTCTCCAAGAACTTCCATAGACATCTAATCCTCCCGACCAAACTTGGGCGAGAAGTTTGGCTAGCTGTTTTTGCAAAACAGATCATATACTACTTCTATGATTTGCCGAGGGCGGTCATCTGTCAAGCTATAGTAAATAGCCTTGCCATCTCTACGAGGCTTTACCAGGCCTTCAAAGCGGAGCCGAGTTAGCTGTTGTGAAACGCTTGCCTGCCGAGCAGATAAAAGCTCTTCAAGCTCTGTTACAGACCTTTCGCCCAATGCCAGATGACACAAAATCATCAATCTACCTTCGTGACTGATCGCCTTTAGGAAGCTTGATGCCTGTTCGGCGTTAGCAACCATTTTCTCCATGTCCTCGGGGCACATATTTATGTCAAACACAGGCAGTTTACTCTTTGCTTCATCAGTGCGGATGTTGGATGTGACAGTTTGACTATCCATAGGGATCAACTCGCTTGTTCAAAAGGTATATCAGCATCTTTGAGCATCATCGAAAGCATTGCCCAAAAGAAGTCTTCACCGGGATAGCCTTCGATACGGCCAACTTCCTTACCGTCATTAACAAGAATAAAAGTGGGTGTAAAACGGACAGACTTCTCAAGTTCTACGTCTCGCGCTCCCGTTTTGATATCAAAGCGTTCAAGGCGAGCAGTTTTTCCTTCAGAAGTTTTTGGATAAATTTCTGCTATCTCAGCATCCCATCGATCACACCAATAACATCCGTCCCTCTCAGCCATAAGTAACAATGTCTCTGCAAATGCGGTGCAGGGAATACAAAGTAACGTCGCTGTAAAAATCGCTCTGAACATGCTGGAGCGCCCTTTCGTTGACGTCTCTCATGCCTCCAATATATGCCTTTATGCAAATTGCTCAAGTGAGTGACGGAGTTAAAATGTTCGAGGTGACTACAGTTGGCGCCCTTACAGCGGGCCTTTTGTCTTTTTTGTCCCCCTGCGTTTTGCCGATAGTGCCATTTTATGTGAGTTATTTTGCCGGCTCACGTCTTAACGAAGCTCAAGCCAGCGAGAACACGATTATCTCTGGACGGGCGCGGGCAGTAACTTCTTCTATCTTTTTCGGTCTTGGTATCATTACAGTATTTGTCGCTTTGGGGGCGAGTGCCAGCACTCTGGGTGTGCTGGTGCAAGATTGGTTTGATGTAATTCGATTGGTGGCTTCGTGCCTATTAATTGTAATGGGTCTGCATTTTTTGGGTACCGTTCAAATCGCTGCGTTCCACCGCCAGGTCAGAATTGAAACCCGTTTGATTGATCCTTCAAGATTTGTAGGCGCTTATGTTGTGGGGTTGGCATTTGCTTTTGGTTGGACCCCATGTGTGGGGCCAGTCCTTGCCGCAATTTTATTTACGGCTGCCGCGCAAGATACTGCTGCAGAGGGAGCATGGTTATTATTTGTTTACGGAGCGGGCATGACCATGCCATTTGTTCTCGTATCGCTATTTGTGGATCAGTTCACATCATGGATCTTGCGGTTTAGGGCATATCTTGGGGTAGTCGAAAAGGTCACTGGTTTATGCCTGATTACATTCGGAATTCTTGTGGGGACCGATCAGATTGGGGCTATTGCGCAAATGATGCTCGATTATGTGCCCTGGTTTAGCACGCTCGGCTAGTGAGCGTAGGGTGAATGCGTGTAACAAAAACGTCGGAGTTTTGGCTGCCTGGCTTATTACATGTAAGATGGTTTGCGGCCCTGTAAGCCAACCTACGCGATTGCTGAATGACTTTGGACTGGGGCTTTTGAAGCTCATTTTACCCGATTTATATCCTTACAGCTGACTGCTGCGCTGCGGCATTGTGGCTAAGTGTTGTATAGTCCAGTAGTCTGTTTGGCCTTTCCAGATTGGCATTATGCGCAAAATATTACTTATTTTTCTGCACCTGCTAACAAATATAACAATTCTTTTAATTGAATTTGTTGTTGCGTGAATGTGTTGGTGTCCATTAGCATACCATAAATCGGCAACTGAATCGGCTTGGGAGGGGCGACTAATAATGCTGCAATATGCGTCATCGACTGTTTGTATCTCCACTGGCCATAGAAGGCATCCGGTTGTAACACCCGCCCAACGCCTCTTTGATCAAGCGCGCTGTTGCGAATTCACCGTCTCTCACTTTTTAACTACAGGAAGGGAAACCTACCGACATGACTACCCATACTAGACAGTTTAACAGGCGCTCGATCCTTTCTTTGGGTGGTTGCGCATTGGCGATGACCGCTGTTGTAGGTACGCCGGCCCTTGCAAGCCTGACAGATGATGCAATTGCAGCTCTTACAGGCGGCGCAGGTGCTGTCGAAGGTGGCATTTCCATAACGGCCCCTGAAATTGCTGAGAATGGCAACACTGTTCCCGTAGAAATAGATGCTCCGGGTGCTGTTGCGATCACTTTGTTCGCTGATGGGAACCCAACTCCAAGCGTTGCCACCTTCAAGTTTGGTGCGCTGAGTGCGTCGCGCACAGCGTCTACACGAATCCGACTATCCACAACGCAGAACGTCGTGGCTGTTGCAGAGATGGAAGACGGTTCATTCCAGATGGCTAAGGCAAATGTCAAAGTGACCATCGGTGGTTGTGGCGGCTAATTAGCTGCACTTCAAATATTCATACTGTCAGCGGTGCTGACAATATACCTAGGAGATACAATATGGCATCTGGTGTGAAACCACGGGTGAAAGTACCCAAAACAGCTGAAGCTGGTGAGGCAATTACAATCAAGACACTGATCAGCCACAAAATGGAAAGCGGTCAGCGTAAGGATGATGACGGTAACCTTATTCCGAGGTCGATTATCAACCGCTTTACGGCCGAATTTAACGGCGAAAATGTGATTGATGTCGCACTTGAGCCGGCCATTTCTACGAACCCGTATTTTCAGTTTGAAGCGATTGTCCCAGAAAGTGGTGAGTTCACTTTCAAATGGTACGACGACGATGGCGATATCTATGAGGCGAAAAAGAAGGTCAGCGTTTCTTAGTGAGATTTGCGCCAGAGGGTGCCTGAATTAATTTTCAGCACTTAGTTACGGTTTAAGGCCGCGACACCTTTGGTTCTCACATTTGTTTTTAAGACCAGCCGGTAAAACCAGACGGTCTTCCGAAACCGCTTTAGCCAATTGCTCCAATTGATCCGCAACCAACCCTGAATATGGAAATGTGCACGAAATGACATTCCAATATTCATATAGCTTATAGAAAGAATTCATCGAATGATTTCACGTCGAGATTTTTTGCAAGTTGGTATGGCGGCCTCAGCCATCGTTGGTGGCTCTGGCTTTGGGAACTGGGCACGTTTGGCTGCCCAACAGCGGCTCAGTCAGGATCAGCTACTCGAGTTTGATACCTACGGGAACGTTTCACTCATCCACATCACAGATATTCATGGACAACTGAAACCAATCTATTTTCGCGAGCCTTCGGTGAATATCGGGGTTGGGGCCAATGCCGGTGCGGTTCCGCACGTCACAGGTGCTGATTTCCGTAGAATGTACGGCATCGAGGACGGCAGTCCCAGCCACTATGCCCTGAGTTCAGGCGATTTTTCGTCTCTGGCACAAGGGTACGGACGTGTTGGCGGCTTGGACCGTGTGGCGACGGTTGTGAAAGCTATTCGTGCTGATCGTCCCGATGCTATCTTGTTGGACGGTGGCGATACTTGGCACGGCTCCTACACAACGCACATGACACAGGCGCAAGACATGGTGAATGTCATGAACGCGCTAGAGCCTGACGCGATGACGTTCCACTGGGAATTTACTTTGGGCACTGAGCGCGTGACCGAGCTTGTCGAAAGTCTTCCTTTTGCGGCGCTCGGGCAGAACATCTTTGATTCTGAATGGGACGAGCCATCTAATCTGTTTCCACCCTATAAAATTTTTGAGCGTGGTGGAACGAAGATTGCTGTAATCGGTCAAGCATTCCCATACATGCCAATTGCCAATCCAGGCTGGATGTTCCCAGAGTTCTCGTTTGGTATTCGCGATGAAAACATGGCGAAGATGGTTGAGAAGGTACGCGCCGAAGGTGCGGAATGCGTTGTTGTTCTAAGCCACAACGGTTTTGATGTGGACAAGAAGATGGCCAGCGTAGTTCCTGGCATCGACGTTATTCTATCTGGTCACACACATGATGCGCTACCTGAACCTGTAGTCGTTGGTGGTACGATCGTATTGCCATCAGGCTCTAATGGTAAGTTTGTGAGCCGTGTCGATCTTGATATTCGAGATGGCCGGATGATGGGGTACCGCACCAAACTGATACCAATTTTTTCTGATGTAATTGCCCCAGATGCTGAAGTGGCTGCGATCATTGATGCCGAGCGCGCTCCCTATTTGCCTGAGCTGACTGAAGTTTTAGGACGTACTGATAGCCTTTTGTATCGTCGTGGGAACTTCAATGGAACTTGGGATGATTTGATTTGTGACGCATTGCTCAGCGAACGTGATGCGCAGATTGCGCTAAGTCCGGGCGTGCGGTGGGGGCCATCGCTTGTGCCTGGTCAGGATATCACGCGCGAAGATTTGTTTGGCGTCACTTCGATGTCTTACGGTCAGGCGTATCGTAGTGAAATGACAGGTGAATTTCTAAAAGTGATTTTGGAAGACGTCGCCGACAACATCTTTAATCCGGACCCTTATTATCAACAGGGTGGCGATATGGTGCGTACCGGTGGCCTCGGTTACCGGATTGACGTTAGCAAGCCCCAGGGTGAGCGCATTTCCGAAATGACATTACTCGCTACCGGCGAGCGTATTGATCCGTCTCATTCTTACGTTGTTGCCGGTTGGGCTAGCGTGAACGAGGGAACCGAAGGACCCCAAATCTGGGATGTGGTCGAGAACCATATCCGCAAGCTCGGTACTGTAACAGTGTCAGAAAACAACAGCGTCGACGTCGTTGGCCTTTGAATAGAAAATTGGAGAACTCAATAAATGGATGAGATGTCTAAAACCTCCCGTCGCGCCTTCTTGCGAGGAAGTGCTGCAGTAGCAGCAGGCACAGCTGCTGGTACTGTTAGTGCCCAAACACCTGATCCAGCCATTACCGAGCTGCAGGACTGGGCCTCATATCTGGGCGCGGGGGTAGATGAGACACCTTACGGCCTTCCGATTAGCTTCGAGTCCGACGTTATTCGTCGCAATGTTGAATGGCTGACAGCCTCACCTATTTCGTCTATCAATTTCACCCCAATTCATGCGCTTGAAGGCACAATCACACCCCAAGGGTGTGCGTTTGAACGCCATCACTCAGGCGCGATTGAACTTCACAAAGATGACTACCGCTTGATGATCAATGGTCTTGTGGATCGGCCTTTGGTGTTTACCTATGAAGATCTTGAGCGGTTGCCACGCGAAAACCATGTGTATTTCTGTGAATGTGCTGCCAACACGGGTATGGAGTGGGCCGGTGCGCAGCTGAACGGCGTACAATTTACACATGGGATGATCCACAACATGGAATACACCGGTGTTCCTTTGCGGACGCTTCTAAAAGAAGCGGGAGCTGACATCTCTTTGGATAAATGGGTTTATGTTGAAGGCGCCGATGCATCATCGAACGGACGCTCCATACCTATGGAAAAAGCGCTGGATGACGTTTTGGTAGCTTTCAAAGCAAACGGTGAAGCCTTGCGGATGGAGCACGGATATCCAGTGCGTTTGGTAGTACCTGGTTGGGAGGGTAACCTTTGGGTTAAGTGGTTGCGCCGTATTGAAATCACTGATCGCGCAGTTGAGAGCCGCGAAGAAACATCAAAATATACCGACGTTTACGAGGATGGCGTAGCACGCAAGTGGACGTGGGTCATGGACGCAAAGTCTGTCATTACATCTCCGAGCCCGCAAATGCCCGTTACACATGGTGCAGGGCCGATGGTTATTTCCGGTCTGGCTTGGTCAGGTCACGGTCAGATCACGCGCGTAGACGTGTCCAAAGATGGCGGTATTACTTGGGAAACTGCGCGGCTTGGCAAGCAGGGTGACACAAAAGCGCTGACGCGGTTCTACTTAGATACAGAGTGGGACGGTACGCCGATGCTTTTGCAAGCACGAGCTATGGATGACACCGGCTACGTTCAACCAACTAAAGAACAACTGAGAGAACAACGTGGCGAGAACGCTGTGTATCACAACAACTGTATCCAAACTTGGTACGTAGACGTAGAAGGGAAAGCCGAGAATGTCGAAGTTTCTTAATATCTTCCTGCCGGCAGCCAGTGGCACAGCATTAGCACTTGGGCTCGCATTTGGACTAGCGGGGCGTGATTACAACAAGAGCACTATCGAGTCCCTCGAAATTCAGCTTGATCAAGCCAACGCTCGGACATCAGCGGCACAGAATGCAAGCGATGCACAGAATGAAGTTGTCCAAGCTCTTCAAGATCGTTTGACAACTGTCGAAACTAATCTGGCAGCAGCTGCCTCCCAGGTTGGCTCCGTTGCAGAGCCTGCACCGCTCAAAGCCGACACATATCAAATTGGTCGTTTAGCGCTGTCCGAGGAAATCGCAGCATGGGACGTGGATGTCCTACCAGATGGACGCGGGTTACCCGTGGGATCTGGCGATGTGTTCACAGGTGAAGAGGTCTTTGCGGATCAATGTGCCGCCTGTCACGGTGACTTCGCTGAAGGTGTTGACAATTGGCCGGTGCTGGCGGGAGGTTTTGACACGCTGGCAGATGAGGACCCAATCAAAACAGTAGGCTCCTACTGGCCTCATCTTTCTACTGTGTGGGACTACATCAATCGCTCAATGCCGTTCGGTGCAGCAGGGACTCTGACTGCGGATGAAACGTACGCGATCGTTGCTTATATTCTTTATTCCAATGACATGGTTGATGACGATTTTGTGCTATCACAAGAAAATTTTGCTGACTTCGAAATGCACAACGAAGACGGTTTTGTTTTGGATGACCGCGCTGAAACTGAGTACGCGGCTTGGCGCACTGAACCATGCATGAAAAACTGTAAAGAAGAAGTCGAAGTCACGATGCGGTCTGTCTTCTTGGTTGAGACACCGCCAGAAGGTGGTTCCAATTCGGTCATGAACAATGCCACGATTGATGGTCTGCCGTCATTCACGGCCACTGGCCCAGCATTTATCCCTGCAGCCACTGTTGCGCCAAAAGCACCTGCCGCCACAAAGGCGATTGTTGAAGAGGTGTCCGCAGAGGATCAGGAAGCACAGTTGATTGATGATGGCAAAAAAGTATTTAAGAAATGCCGAGCATGCCATGGGGTTGGAGAGGGAGCAAAGAATGGTTCTGGCCCGCATTTGAACGGCATTGTTGGTCGGACCATGGGGTCGGTCGACGGCTTCAAATATTCAAAGGTGTTTACAGCAGCGCTTGAGGATGGTTTGGTTTGGGATGATGAAGCCTTGGCCGGTTTTTTGGAAAAACCAAAATCGTATATGAAGGGTACGAAGATGGCTTTTCCCGGCCTGAAGAAAGCATCTGACCAGCAGGCAGTTATCGAATACTTGCGAACATTTGGCGAATAATCATGCTTTTGGATCTTTCTAGAATAGGATTATGTGTTGGGCTGACGGTCTCTACATTTTCCGCTCACGCGGAAAGTGTAGGGGACCCTGATGCGGGCAAAAAAGTCTATAGGAAATGCGCCAGCTGCCACATGGTGGGTGATGATGCGCGTAATCGCGTCGGCCCCAACCTCAACAATATCATTGGCGCACCTGCTGCAAATATTGATGGTGTGAAATACTCTAAGGCTTTGAAAAATGCCGCTGCTGACGGTCTGGTTTGGGATGAAGCGGCTCTTAATGCTTTCCTAGAGGCTCCGAAAAAATACCTGCCAGGAACACGGATGAGTTTTAGGGGCTTAACAAAACCTGAGGAGCGCGCAGATGTGATAGCGTACCTCACAACATATTCTGATAGCTCGATCGCTACCGAAGCCGGTTTTTCTGTATCACAAGAAATATTGGCTATGGATGGTGACGTCGCTTATGGTGAGTACCTCGGGTCCGAGTGTACCACATGTCATTTATCCAGTGGTGCCAATGATGGCATCCCCGGCATTACAGGCTGGGACGAGGCAGATTTCGTTACAGCAATGCACGCTTACAAAGAAAAGTATCGCGATAATTCCGTGATGCAAATGGTCACTGGTCGTTTGGCCAATGATGAGATCGCTGCGCTTGCAGCGTATTTCAAAAGCCTCGGAAACTGAGGCAATAAAGGGAGGAATAAGAAATGACTATAAACAGAAGAAAGTTTTTGGGTGCCACAGCGGCGGCGTCTGCTGCTTTATCGGCTCCTATGGCGTTGGCTGCAGGAAACGGCAAGCCGCGCGTCGTTGTAATTGGTGGTGGTGCAGGCGGTGCGACTGCGGCTCGTTATATCGCTAAAGATAGTAAAGGCGAAATTGATGTAACACTCATTGAGCCCACCCGTACCTACTACACCTGCTTCTTCTCAAACCTGTACCTCGGTGGTTTTAAGGAGATGGATGAACTCGGTCACAGCTACGGTGGTTTGGCTGCCGCTGGCGTGAATGTTATTCACGATTGGGCCATTGGTGTTGACCGCGATAGTAAGCAAGTAACGTTGGCCGGTGGAGCAACGCTTACATACGACAAATTGGTGTTAAGCCCCGGTATCGATTTTGTTGATAACGCAGTAGCCGGATGGGATGTGACGGCACAAAACGCGATGCCTCATGCTTATAAGGGAGGCTCTCAAACCGAGCTTTTGAAAGCTCAGTTGGCTGCGATGCCTGAGGGTGGTGTATTCGCGATGGTAGCTCCACCAAACCCATATCGCTGCCCTCCAGGCCCATATGAGCGGGTCTCGATGGTTGCGCATTACCTCAAAGCAAATAACCCAACTGCAAAAATTATTGTTGCAGACCCTAAGCCGAAATTCTCAAAAATGGCTCTATTCCAAGAGGGTTGGGCAAATAATTATGGCGGTATGATCGATTGGGTCGGTGAAGAATTTGGCGGCGGTAACGTCGAAGTTGATCCGAATGGTATGACGCTCAGCATTGATGGAGAGGTTGTCAATGTTGACGTGTGCAACGTCATCCCAGCCATGAAGGCCGGTAAAATTGCTGAAATTGCAGGCGTTACTCAAGGCAATTGGGCGCCGGTGAATGCTGCTGACATGTCAAGCAAAGCAGATGCAGACGTATATGTTCTTGGCGACGCTTCACAGCAAGGCGATATGCCAAAGTCAGGGTTCTCTGCAAATAGCCAAGCCAAGGTATGTGCAAACGCAATTCGTGGAGCGCTGACGGGTTCACGTGTGTTCCCTGCCAAGTTCTCTAACACATGCTGGTCGCTGATCGACACTGACAACGGTGTTAAAGTTGGCGCAACATATGAAGCCACCGATGAAAAGATCGCCAAAGTTGATGGCTTCATCTCATCTACCGGTGAGAGTTCTGAAGTACGTAAGGCAACCTACCTCGAATCTGAAGGTTGGTACTCTGGTATTACTGCGGACATGTTCGGGTAATAGATTTTAAAAACACTCTCGGGCGCAATCTGCCGTCCGAGAGTTTTCTGGCCCGTGTGTTGAGCCAAGCTGTGCCGGTCTTTCGCGTAAGTTTATTTCCGATTTATATTATAAAACCAGTAGTTAAGGTGGCTAACTTCATGCGTTTAAAAGAACTAATTGTTTGTTGTGTGATGATGGCGGGCTCGGCGCAAGCTGGCGACGTCGGCATTGCCAAAGACCTATTGAGCGTAACAGTTCAGACCGCTAATGGCATAGTTGATATCAAGCGCAACCAGGATCCGAATGCACGGTTGCAAGAACCTTGGACACAAACGTCACGGCCATGTCCAAACTTTTGCATCCAACCAATGATACCTGCTCCTGGTGTTGCGCCAGTTGGCGAATTGGAAGTTCTTGAGTTTTTACAACGAGAAGATGCTGTATTGGTCGATGGGCGAATACGCACTGACTACGATAAATCTACGATACCGGGCGCAATCTCTATCCCGTATACACAAGCTGCGGACAGATTGGATGAGCTTGGGTGCGAGATTGATTTCGATGGATGGATCTGCAGTGATGCGGCTCCGATTGTTGTTCTATTTTGTAACGGTCCGTGGTGCGGCCAATCACCCACTGCTGCTCGGCGTATGATTGCTGCGGGATATCCAGCCGAAAAAATTCGGTACTATCGTGGCGGCATGCAAAGCTGGAACATATTGGGTCTGACGGTTCGCCCTGGAAGTGGCTAAACTCATTATTTAGTAGGCGTCATCAATTTGAGCTTCGCTAGCGGATCGACAGGTACGGCACACTGATCTGACAACGCAAAATCAAAGTTGCAAACCTGTTCAAACGTTTACGGTTTGGGGCTAGGCTATCTAGAGCCAGTCTGTTCAGAAGTGGCATAACCTTACCGTACAACCAAGGTGATACCCATTTGGCTCAATCGCTGGGATTAGTCTGCTGATTGAGTGTTTAGCCGCGCAGAGTACATTCAGAGCCTCTGAGAAAATGTCTGCGAGGACGCGCAGGCTGATCCTATCTACTGAAAATGAAACACTGTTCCAGCATGTTTTCAGCTTCTTATTCCTTAAGTGACAATGTCACTGAAGGCGCAGCTGTTGGGGTGTATTCTTCGGCTATGTTATCGTCCCGAGGAGGCATTCATGATCATTAATTCAAGCAGCACGGCGCGACGTTTTACGACGGCGGCTGGCATCAAGACAGGATGGACATAATCATGGAAACAGCTTTCACTCCTTTTGCCTCCCTTGGCGGTGGCCTCGCGATTGGTCTTGGCGCCGTTATGTTGATGCTTGGCCTTGGCCGCATTCTGGGGGCCACCGGTATCATGTCCGGTCTGGTTTTTGCACAAAACCGTGCAGAGGCATCGTGGCGCGCTGCCATGATCCTTGGCATGATCGCTGCACCCGGTGTGATCTTTTTGGTCAGTGGCACAATGCCCGCTGTCGATGTGCCAGTAAGCCCCACCATGATTGTGATCGGCGGCATCATCGTGGGGTTTGGCGCAAGCTTAGGATCTGGGTGCACATCGGGTCACGGGGTCTGCGGATTGTCGCGCTTTTCCATTCGGTCGCTTGTTGCAGTGCCTACCTTTATGGCCACCGCCGGCATCACCGTCTTTATCATTCGTCACATATTTGGAGCCTGATCCATGAAACTGATTTTTGCTGGCCTCACAGGTCTTGTCTTTGGTATCGGGATCGCTCTGTCGGGTATGATGAACCCAGCCAAAGTGCTGAACTTCTTTGACATTGCAGGCACATGGGACCCCAGCCTCGCCTTTGTGATGGGTGGTGCACTGGTTGTCACAGGGATTGGGTACCGCGCTGTGTGGCGCCGCGCGCATCCCTTGTTTGGCGGTACGTTCCAAGTACCAAACGCAACCAATATTGATCCCAACCTTGTCGGTGGCTCTGCGTTATTTGGCATCGGCTGGGGCATTGCCGGGTTTTGCCCCGGAGCAGCTATTCCCGCCCTTGGAACGGGGCGTTGGGAAGTGGTTCTGTTTATAGCTGCGGTGGTTGTTGGACTTGCCCTGCGACGCCTGATGACACGGATGACGACGGCGGCTGTGCCTCAATAAAACACTGCGCTCACATTGGTGGCATACTGCCCGCCCACACACTGAGGATGACGCAAAGCTGCGGCCACCACCTGCACCTGAGACCAAGGAGATTGACAATGACGTACCCCGTAAACATGGACATCACCCCTGACGTTCAGGCCTTTTTTGATGATGCAACAAACACGATCAGCTACATCGTCAAAGACCCCACATCTGATGCCTGCGCGATCATCGACAGCGTTATGGACATCGACTACGCAGCCGGTCGCATCACCTTTGATCACGCCGATGAGCTGATCCGCCAGATTGAGGCGCGCAGGCTGAAGCTGGAATGGATCATCGAGACCCATGTCCACGCGGATCACCTAAGCGCGGCCCCCTATATTCAACAAAGACTGGGCGGCAAAATTGGGGTTGGTCACAAGATCACGGTTGTGCAGGAAGTGTTTGGCAAGGTCTTCAACGAGGGGACCGAGTTCCAACGGGACGGCAGTCAGTTTGACGCGCTGTTTGAGGACGGCGACACCTATATGATCGGCAATATGCAGGGCTTTGCCATGTATACGCCCGGCCATACGCCCGCTTGTATGGTGCACGTCATGGGCAACGCGGCCTTTACGGGCGACACCCTGTTTATGCCCGACGGTGGGTCAGCGCGCTGTGATTTCCCGGGCGGCTCTGCTGAGGAGCTTTACGACAGCATCATGAAGGTTCTGGCCCTGCCGGACGACATGCGTTTGTTCATGTGCCACGACTACGGCCCCAACGGGCGCGACATTCAGTGGGAAACGACAGTGGCCGATGAGAAGGCCAACAACATCCACGTGGGCGGCGACAAAACACGTGAGGACTTTATCAAGTTCCGTACGGAACGCGACGCACAGCTCGCTATGCCGAAGCTGATCATCCCGTCACTCCAAGTAAACATGCGCGCAGGCGAGGTCCCAACCGACAAAGACGGCAACCCAATGCTCAAAGTCCCCGTCAACGGACTCTAACTGGAAAACGATAGCGCCCAATAACTGAGAGCCTAGATCATGACGGCTAAGGACTTTGATGCGAATTGTGCCACATTTGGCCCGCGGTCAGCATGGTGTGATTATGCAAGCCCAAATAACGCACCTCAGCAGCAGGTTTTCCAGCGCACAAAGAATAGTAATCAGAACTCTAGGATCTATCGAGTTCGATCAAAACGACTATGCGCAGAAGTGTGCCCCAAACAGAAAACGCCCACTCAAGAGAGCGGGCGTTTCTATATTTTATCCAGACAGCCTTACTGAAGCAGTGCGGACAGCTTTTCTTTTGCTTCTGCGTTCAGCCAGTTACCCCAGACGTCTTTGTTGTTCGTCAGGAAGTAAACTGCAGCCTCATCATAACTTGCATTGTTATCTTGCTGCCAAGCCAGAAGTTCGCCCATCTGGGCGTTTGTAAAGCTTACGTTACTCATCAACTCAACTATCTCTGGCTCGCGGTCGGCGAACATTCCGGATACCGCCGTCGTAACTTTTGATTTCGGGTACGCCGATAGTCGAGGTGCGGCACAGTTAACATCGCTATTACATGCATGCGCTTCTGGATCATGCTCTCCTACATCAACACGTACCATTGGGTATTTGCCAAGCACAGATGTTGGTGCCCAGTAGTAACCAAACCATGGCGCTTTGTCAGAATACGCAGAAGCAATCGCAGTGGCGAGTGTCTCACCTGAACCATGCTGGAAGCGCTCGATACCGTTAGCTTCCAAATTAGCGGCTTTGACGTTGTTATTATTGATGATTTCACATGCCCAACCCGATGGACAATCGTGGAAACGTCCACCAACAAGATCAGGATTTGCTACCACGCCTTCAATTGTCAGCAACTCAGGGTGCGCATCTGCAAGGTACTGTGGGATCCACCAACCCTCAACGCCACCGTCTGACAGAACATCAGCGACAACAATAAGCTTACCAGAAGCGATCAGTTCCTCATAAACCGGAAGATTGTTGACCCAAGTCTCGGTCACGATGTCCGGCTCACCTGTTTCAGCAACAGATGTCAGCGCAGGTACTGTTGAGGACGGAACAACAGTCACGTTGCAGCCGTAACCCTGCTCCATCAGGAACTTTGATACAGATGTCACAACCGCCGAAGACGCCCAATCCATCTCGGTAATGGATACATCGCCGCAGTCCGCCATCGCTGTGGTCCCCATAAGGCCCATCGAAGTCGCGGCAACAACGCCAAGTAATGTCTTTTTCATTTCAGTCTCCCGTTTGAACTTCAGCACGTTCGCTTCGGTGAAAGGCTTATTCACGCGCACTGTTGCACATAACCTCCCCCAACAGACACCGAGCCACAAGAGCTTTTGTCCAAAAACGTCAGAAATGTCGCTTTTGTGCAATGATCTATCCTCGGCATACGATCAGAACATGCCGCGCCTGCACAATGGCCTACTCCGCAGCAACCAAATCTGAACACTTTCGCTGCGCCAGCCTTGCTTGCGTTTCTCTCACAATGCGCAAAAATCTTGGGTGGATAAAATCTGCCTCGTAGCCCGCAAGCGCACACACTTCGGAGAACTCTCTGGAGGGATAAGTGCCGATCCAACGCGATGCGGAGATGAAATGCGAGTAGCCGTCAACGCCGCGGTTTACGTCGCGGATGTCTTGCAGCACACGCATTAAAACGGCCTGCCACAGAAGTTGGTTTCCGCTGGTATCAATCATCGGCGCACCCCAGTTTGCAACGCAACCCGATGAAAACCCCACCATTTAATGCACTATCAGTCCTGCCAATATTACCCATTTTTTCAGACCATTATCCCACCCTCGTAAATTGCTAGCACAGCGAAATTTGGCTTATAATACGAGCGGGCGGAAATGGAACTGAAACCGAAAAATACCTGTAGTCCATTGTTTTTAATTCATTAAACATGAGAGATCACAGCGAGTTGACTTTAGGTTGCCGCAAAGTATTACCTTGACACTAATTTGGTAAATCTATGGCGAATAGTTTGTTACCCCTACCGCTGGAACGGCGCTAAATTAACAATGTATGAGCCGACGCATGAGCAAAGACATCCCGGGCATCGCTGACTTCGATTTTGAGGCTCAAAATGCCAAGCCCGATAAGCTGATCCAAGCGAGGATGCCTGAAATTGAAGCCGCCGCCCAAGAACATGTACCAGATGATCGCTTCATCGCATTTTTGATCGCAGCACTTCGCCTTGGCGCGCGATCGAAAAGCTTGCGCAGCTTAAACGTCATGCAAGTGGTTCAAGACGCAGGCTATTCGCGATCAACAGTCTTCCGGCTGTTCACGCTCAGACCTGGGGCGCTATCACCCTCAATGGCATCCACTATCGCGATTTCATCAACGTCAGAACTACTAAACGCCAACGTAATCCCCAACTCCTGCGCTGCCCATATAATGACCTCACGAACGGAATATTGCTTGCCAGTCGCGATCACAAAGTCCTCTGCCGCGTCCTGCTGCAACATCATCCATTGCATCCGCACATAGTCCAGCGCATGCCCCCAATCGCGAAGGCTGTCGATGTTGCCCATATAAAGACATTCTTCCAACCCTTGTGCGATATTAGCCAGCCCACGAGTAATTTTACGGGTCACGAAAGTCTCACCCCGACGCGGACTTTCGTGGTTAAAAAGTATCCCGTTACAGGCATACATCCCATACGCCTCGCGGTAATTCACAGTCATCCAATAGCTATAAAGCTTGGCCACAGCATACGGAGAGCGTGGGTAAAAAGGCGTCGTCTCGCGCTGAGGGGTCTCTTGAACAAGGCCGTACAACTCGGACGTGGACGCTTGGTAGAAGCGGGTCTTTTGCTCAAGGCCCAAAAGCCGAATTGCCTCAAGCATCCGCAACGTCCCAAGCGCGTCCACATCGGCCGTGTACTCAGGCGCCTCAAAACTTACCGCGACATGGGACTGCGCACCCAGATTATAAACCTCATCAGGCTCTACTTCGCGCATGATCCGTGTCAAATTCGAACTGTCAGTCAGGTCGCCGTAGTGAAGTTTTAACTGCGCATTTGGCACATGTGGGTCTTGGTAGATGTGGTCAATGCGATCAGTATTGAAAAACGAAGACCGCCGCTTGATCCCGTGCACCTCATACCCTTTAGCTAACAAAAAATCGGCCAAATAAGACCCGTCTTGCCCCTCAATGCCGGTGATCAGCGCTTTTTCATTCATTATACCAACACTCGTTACCGACACTATTCAATACGGTCGCAAAAAAACGCCCAAAAACAATCATAGGCTGTCTTACTGAGAGTTATCAATATTACGCGATGTTAAGAATACCGCTATTGAAGACCAGACGTCTCTGAACCGAACTAACTCCCTCATAAAAAAGCCCCACAATCATGCAGGGCTTTTTCAAGTTAGTGTCGGTCAGCTCGTCGACTAAACCAAAGCCGCTTATTCCATAACAGGAATAGAAAACTCGCCACCCTCTTTGATGCCTGACGGCCAGCGTGAGGTGACTGTTTTGGTGCGGGTGTAGAATTTAAACGCATCTGGTCCGTGCTGGTTCAAATCGCCAAAGACAGATTTCTTCCAGCCGCCAAATGTGTGGTAGGCTAGCGGCACTGGAATTGGTACGTTGATCCCCACCATGCCCACGTTCACGCGGTTGGCAAAGTCACGCGCGGCATCGCCGTCACGGGTGAAGATCGCTGTGCCGTTGCCGTATTCATGGTCCATCGCAAGGCCAAGGGCTTCCTCGTAGGACTGCGCGCGCACCGTTGACAGGACTGGCCCGAAAATCTCGTGCTTATAAATATCCATGTCTCTTGTGACGTCATCAAACAGGTGCGGACCCACGAAAAATCCGTCTTCGTAACCTTGCAAGTTAAAGTTACGTCCATCCACAACCAGCTTTGCACCTTGGTCGATGCCGGTTTGTACGAGACGCTCAATGTTGGCTTTTGCGGCGGCTGTCACGACGGGGCCGTAATCCACATCAGTGCCCGCAGTGTACGGCCCGACTTTCAACGCCTCAATGCGTGGCACCAGCTTTTCGATCAACCGGTCAGCCGTCTCATCGCCTACGGGCACGGCCACAGAAATGGCCATGCAACGCTCGCCAGCAGCACCGTAGCCCGCACCAACTAAAGCATCTGCAGCTTGGTCCATATCCGCGTCAGGCATGATGATCATGTGGTTTTTCGCCCCACCAAAACACTGGACGCGTTTGCCGTTCGCACATCCCGTCGCATAGATATATTCCGCAATCGGTGTAGAGCCCACGAAGCCAACGGACTGAATGGTGTCATTGTGCAGGATTGCATCGACGGACACTTTATCGCCGTTCACAACCTGCAAAATACCTTTAGGCAAACCGGCCTCTTCCATCAACTCCGCAAGCATAAGTGGCACAGATGGGTCACGCTCGGACGGCTTGAGGATAAACGCGTTACCGCAGGCAATCGCGGGCGCAAACATCCACATCGGGATCATCGCAGGAAAGTTAAACGGCGTAATGCCCGCCGTCACCCCAAGCGCTTGGCGCATAGAATACATATCAATGCCGGGGCCCGCGCTGTCGGTGTATTCGCCCTTCAAAAGATGCGGCGCACCAATGCAATACTCAACCACCTCAAGACCGCGCTGTACGTCCCCTTTGGCATCTGGAACGGTTTTGCCGTGCTCGCGGCTCAGGGCCTCTGCAAGCTTTTGCATATCGCGGTTAAGCAGATCAACAAACTTCATCAACACCCGTGCGCGGCGCTGCGGGTTTACGGCTGCCCACGCAGGCTGTGCCTGTGCTGCAACCTCAACGGCATGGGCCATTTCGGCCTCAGAGGCCAAAGGCACCTGCGCCTGAACTTCGCCTGTAGCGGGGTTGAACACATCCGCAAAACGGCCCGAGGTTCCTTTGACGTGGGCACCATTAATGTAATGAGTTAGCTCTTGCATATGTTGGCTCCTGAAGAGGCGGTGTTTATCACCGCGCGTTAACAAAAAGCACCCGCAAGACGATGTATCACCGCCCTCCCTGCGCGTACCTTAAGGGGTCACCGCAATGTATGGCGCGGCGCGCGGGCGCATTGCAAGCCCGATCACGCCGCTATGGTGTGAAGCGCTTTAGTCAGCCCACTGCCAAGGCCGTGTGAAGCTGCCCAATACGTCAGTGACTTGCGCGTCACTCACGCCTTCAACGGGGGTCAGCATAGCCAGCAAACCCTGCTTCTTGTTGTCTTGAACTTCGGCCACGCGCACCGCCAAACCAGCATCCGAAAGCGCCTTGTCGTAAATACGCGTGATCGCAGATTTTCGCAGATCAGGTTTAAAGACTTTGCCAACCGCGGTCTTGGGAAGCTCGTCCAAAATCTCAATATACTTGAGGAAAGCCGCCCGTTCATGGATGTTGGCCTTGGCGTATTCCATCAACTCATCGACGCTAACGGACGCACCTTGCACAAGTTCCACATAGGCACATGGCAACTCGCCTGAGTGCGCATCTGGTTGACCAATCGCACCCACCATCGCAACCGCATCGTGACCCGCAAGTGCCTCTTCGATTTCAGCAGGGTCAATGTTGTGACCACCGCGAATGATCAAATCTTTCGCCCGTCCGGTAATCCAAAGATAGCCGTCTTCATCAATTCGACCCAGATCGCCCGTGCGCAAATATGTGTCAAAATGATAGAGGTTTTGGTTCTTCTCGGCCTCTGTATAGGTATTGCCCGCATAGACACCGTGGTTATCAACACAAACCTCACCGATCTCATCAACGCCCATTTCTTTGGGACCATCAGCGGTGTCCATCAGGATTTTCACATCCGTGTACGGCAAGGGCAATCCAACTGAACCAACCTTCTTAAGGCCACCAACCGGATTACAGCTGACCAGACATGTGGCCTCGGTAAGACCGTAGCCTTCAACGACGTTCACACCGGTCGCGCCTTCAAACTTTTTAAACAGCTCCAAAGGCAGCGGGCTTGAGCCTGAAAACGCCGTTTTGATCGATGAAATATCCGCATCTACCGGACGCTGCATCAGCGCAGAAATTGCCGTCGGAACAGTAATGACAAACGTGATCTGCCAGCGCTCGATCAGCTTCCAGAAGTTATCAAACACCCCGTCACCGCGGTAACCTTGTGGCGTCGGGAACACCACATGCGCGCCGGAACTGATCATCGCCATCATGATCACATGGACCGCAAAAACGTGGAACATCGGTAGCGGACAGATCACATTATCTTCTTCCGTAAACAGCAGCGTGTCACCGATCCAGCCGTTGTAAATCATCCCCGAATAGCGGTGCTGCGCCACTTTTGGCATGCCCGTGGTACCGCCCGTGTGGAAGTAAGCCGCCACGCGGTCACCTTCACTGTCAGCAAAATCAAGCGTCGTGTTCTGTGCACCCACCGCAGTATCCCATTGGTGCACTTTGGCGTTGTGGCTGACAGGGTTTTTGGGACGGATCAGCGGGATGATCATCTTCTTGACGCCGGTCACATACCGCAGCAGATCAACCTCAATCACATGCTTAACATTCGGCGCAAGTGCCACCGCTTCGGCAGTTTTTTGTGCCACGTCAGTTTTTGGAAACGCCTTCAGCGTGACAACAACTTTGGCTTTTGTCTCGCGCAGAATGGCCCCGATTTGTGTGGCGTCCAAAAGCGGGTTCACAGGGTTCACGATGCCCGCGATCATACCGCCAATGACTGTCGCCGCCGTCTCATTACAGTTGGGCAACACAAATGCCACTGTGTCTTTTTCACCAACACCAAGACTGCGGAACAAGTTAGCAGCCTGAACACTGCGCACGAAAAACTCATCCCAAGTCAGCGTCTCAGCTGCATCTTTCGGACCAGAGAAAATCTGATACGAAATCGCAGGGCGCGACCCGAAACGGTCTTTAACATCCTTCATAAACGCATACATCGTCGCTGGCCTGTCGCGGTCCTCATAGGGCATCGCGTTATTGATCGCAGTGATGTCATCTTTCGATGCGAAAATGGACATAGTGGTCTCCTCCCAAAGAGAACGCGCCGCACCAAAGCCCACGCGTTTTAGCATCGTGTGGCCAAACGCAAATCACAGCAAGTGTGACGCCACGAAAAACTACAGCAACTTTCGAAAATTTACGCGATTTCTGCAGTAAACTGCAATCGTGCAAGCCGCGCATAAAGTCCGTCTTGCGCAACCAGTTCATCATGGGTGCCGGTAGCTACGATCTTGCCTTGATCAAAAACCACGATCCGGTCCGCCTGTTTGATGGTCGCCAAACGGTGCGCCACGATCAACGTTGTGCGGTCCGCCGACAGGGTTTGCACCGCCTGCTGCACCGCGCGCTCAGACGCCGCATCAAGCGCGGAAGTGGCCTCATCAAGCAACAAAACAGGGGCATCGCGCAAAATTGCACGGGCAATCGCAATGCGCTGTTTTTGCCCGCCAGACAGCATCACACCGCGCTCACCCACATAGGTGTCATACCCTTCGGGCAGCGCGCTTAAGAACTCATCGGCGGCGGCGGCTTTGGCAGCCGCAACAACCTCGGCGTCCGTGGCAGCGGGCATGCCGAAGCGAATATTATCTGCCGCAGAGGCTGCAAAGATGACCGGCTCTTGGGGAACCAAAGCGATTGCACGACGAAATGCCGCACGCTCCATATCGCGCAGGTCGACACCGTTCAGCATAATGCACCCCGCTTGGGGGTCGTAAAAACGCTGCAGCAGCTGAATGATTGTCGACTTACCCGCACCGGACGGGCCAACAAGTGCTACCGTTTCACCAGGCTTCACGCTGAACGAAATACCGTCAAGCGCGGCCGCATTGGGCCGCGCGGGATAGCGGAAAGTGACATCCTCAAAGCTGACTGTGCCGTGCTTTGCATCGGGCAACGCAACAGGCAACGCGGGATCCAGCACGGTATCTTCGGCATGTAATAACTCAACCAGTCTTTCGGTCGCGCCCGCCGCGCGTTGCAACTCGGACCAGATCTCGGACAAGGCAGCAACAGCCCCCGCAACCATGACCGCGTAGATGACGAACTGCACCAATTCACCCGCGGTCATCGCACCGGCGCTTACGTCATTCGCCCCGATCCACAGCACGCCAACAATGCCCGTAAAGACAAGAAAGATTACAATCACGGTCATCAGTGCGCGGGTCAGCACCCGCTTTTTCGCAGCGACAAAACTCTTTTCCGTCACATCCGCAAATTGCGCCCGTGTGTGCCCTTCGGACGTAAAAGCCTGAACGGTTTGAACGGCCAAAAGTGTCTCGGACGCAGTGCCTGAGGACGCCGCGATCCAGTCTTGGTTCTCGCGGCTGAGCACGCGCAAACGGCGGCCCAACACAATGATCGGCACAATTACAGCGGGCACGATCAACAGCACCAGTGACGTAAGTTTGGCCGAGGTCAACAACATCAACACCATCCCGCCCAGCAAAATCAACGCGTTACGTGCCGCGATCGATATGGACGAACCGATGACCGACTGGATCAACGTAGTGTCGGTCGTGATCCGGCTGAGCACCTCACCGGTCATGATCTTTTCAAAAAATGCAGGCGACAGACCGATAACTCGGTCAAATACGGCCATGCGGATATCTGTCACGACCCGCTCGCCGAGACGGGTGACAAGATAAAACCGCAGCCCCGTGCCCAACGCCAAAAGTCCCGCCACGACCAATGCCGCCAAGAAATACTGATCAAGGATTTCCGCGTCACCAGTGTTGAAGTTATCCACCACCCGGCGCACCGCCAGCGGCAACACCAAACTGATCACCGCCGTCGAGATCAGCGCAAAAACCGCCGCCACCAAAAGCGCCGTGTAAGGTTTTATGAAGGGTACCAAACCCCGAAGGGCCCCAAAGTCCTTCGACTTGGCGCGTTCTTCGTCAGTTGTGATGGGCGGGGTAGTTTTGGAACGCGCCATGGGGCCTCGATTATCAGTGCGAGATCGCTATAGCCCTCCCCCCGCATAGGAGCAAGCCAAGCAACAGCCGTGCCCTGCGACACACAGTCCGAAATCTAAGAGGGGTAGATTGGAGCGGGTGACGGGAATCGAACCCGTATCATCAGCTTGGAAGGCTGAGGTCTTACCATTACACAACACCCGCGCTGCTGTCCGAATAAGTTAGTGCGCGACCATCGTCAAGCGGTTGTAGGTGATGTGTTCATACAGACCCGATACCCGCTAATCACCACACCTGCACGCGTCCAATCGATTGAATGTGCAAATATTTCACAATTCGTCCGCTAGATTCATCGTATTTTTACTTGGTCGCAACTAGATACTAAAAATGGACTGACTTCCTACATAGTTTATTAACTAATTAGTGCCGGTCACGTTCATAACGGGGGCATACGAACGCCGTGTGTCCCCCACCTAATTACCCCAACAAATCACCATCAAATTCAAACAAAAACGGCGCGCAGGGAGCCCTACGCGCCGTGATTAGACATTGATGCAACAGGCCTACTTTACCGCAATACGGCCATCTGTGTATGGCGCATAAGGACCTGATTTTGCGAGGTATTCCGCAACAACATCGGCAAGGTCCGGCCCAAAGTCGTAGGCATTTTTATCGTCGCCTGCGAACATTTTGTAGCCGTCACCACCGTTGCGGACATAGTTATTCGTCACAACTGAATATGTTGCCGCTGGATCAATCGCCACAAAACCAGATGCGGTCTGCACCATCACATCTTGGATGCGACCCTCGTTTGGTGCCACCGTGGGATCAAGTGTGAACTTCAAGCCCGCAACCTGTGGAAAGCGGCCTTTTACTTCTTCAAGCTGGCTCACACCGTTTTCAAGTGCCGCAATGACACCCGCGCCATCAATCTGGAACGTCGATAATGTGTTTTGGAACGGCAGCACAGTGAAAACTTCGCCCATTGTCACTTCGCCTGCGTCGATGCTGGCCCGCAAACCGCCAGAGTTCGCAATCGCGATTGTCACACCTTGGTCTGCAACGCGCTCAAGCATGGCGTCCGCCACCAAGTTACCCATGGCGCATTCCATCACGCGACACACTGCTCGGTCGCCTTCAATCGGGGCTGCAGCACTGGCCACAACTTTCTGGCGGATCTCATCAAGGGGTGCGGCCAACTCGGCAATGCGTGCCACAGTGCCCGCGTCTTCACCCACTTCAGACGATGTGATGATCGGCTCGCCCACCGCTTGGGTGATCACGCCCGCATCGTCGAAAGTCACGTTCAATTCGCCTAAAAACTTGCCGTATGCATAGGCCTGCACAATGGCTGTGTCGCCAACCATCACGGGATAAACGTCGACCGCGCGCTCTTGGGTGTTTGACAGCAACGTGTTTGAGTGACCGCCCACGATCACATCAACACCCGTCACATTTGCAGCAACGCGCTTGTCCACATCAAAGCCAGAGTGTGACAGCACAACAATCTTGTTGATGCCTTGCGCGCTTAGACGGTCCACTTCGCCCTGCACGGCGGTGACAGGGTCACTGAAGCTGATGTTCGGACCTGGTGAGGCGAGCTCATCTGTGTCTTCTGGGGTCAGACCGATAATGCCAATCTTCTCACCGTCGCGCTCGATCACTGTAGATTTCAGCAATTTATCCGCCAAAGCAGGCTCTGCCGAAAAGTCCGCATTTGACATCAAGACCGGGAAATCCACCGCATCCATGAAACCGCGCAACACTTCTGGGCCGTCGTCAAACTCGTGGTTACCCACGGTCATCCCGTCATAGCCCATTTTGTTCATCATCTCGGCGGCAACTTTGCCTTTATAATACGTATAAAAGAGTGACCCCTGAAACTGATCGCCGCCATCCACAAGAATAAAGTTGTTGCTGCGCGCACGTGCGTCTTCAACAGCTGTTACCAAACGGGCAGAGCCGCCAAAACACTTGCCTTCGGTGTTATCTTCCGCCGAGCACGGACCATCATATTTACTGATCGGCTCAAAGCGGGCGTGAAAGTCGTTTGTGTGCAAAATGGTCAGTGAATAGTCAGCGGCAGCAGCCCCAGCACTCACTGCCAAAGCAGCGACAGAAGTAAGCAGACGATTAATCATGTGGAATCCCCTTTGTCAGATAGCGCAAGCGTGGCGCACCCTTTGAATTGTGTCCAGTAGACATCGCCTACCATGGCCACTTCATGGGCCAATAACGTAACAGATGCTTGACGGCTGCACATTTCGCCGGCACTTGAAGCCCCATGTTGATCTATAAAATCATGCGGTCAGATGAATGGGCCGCCCTCCAAGACGCGGGCCAGACCCAAGGCGCGCCGATTGATGTCGCCGATGGCTATGTCCACTTCTCAACAGCAGCACAGGCAGGCGAAACCGCGTCCAAATGGTTTGCAGCTGTCGAAGACCTGTGGCTACTGGCCTATGACACCGACAACTTGGGCGACGCGCTGAAGTGGGAACCCTCACGCGGCGGTGATTTTTTCCCCCACCTTTACCGCGACCTTCGTCTGGACGAGGCAAAATGGGCCGTGCCCCTGCCATGGGATGGCGCGCAACATCGTTTTCCGGCGGATATGACATGAGCATAATCGAAACCATTGGCATGCGCGTTCTGCGCAGCTTTGATCCTGAAACCGCCCACGGATTGTCGCTGAAAGCGCTCAACGCAGGCCTCGCCCCAACGCCCGGCCCTGTCACGAACGCGCGGCTGGCAACTCAAATTGCGGGCATCAACATTGCCAACCCCATCGGCCTTGCCGCGGGCTTTGACAAAAACGCACAAGCCATTGGCAAGCTTCAGCAGGCGGGTTTCGGCTTTTTGGAAGTGGGTGCCGCGACGCCCCGCCCCCAGCCGGGCAACCCCAAACCCCGCCTTTTCCGGCTGGCCGAAGATGCTGCGGTGATCAACCGTTTTGGCTTTAACAATGACGGTATGGACGCCATCGCAACCCGTCTGGCGGCGCGCAAAACCACAACAGATGGCGCGATCCCCGTGGGCTTAAACCTTGGCGCCAACAAAAACAGCACAGACCGCGCAGCAGATTTCGCTACCGTGATGGAGCGGGTCCGCGACGTGGTTGATTTTGCCACCGTGAACGTTTCAAGCCCTAACACCGAAAAGCTGCGTGACCTGCAAGGCAAAGCGGCCCTCGCCGAATTGCTGGCGGGCGTAATGGCGGTGCGCGGCACAACGCCCGTGTTCCTCAAAATCGCGCCGGATCTCAGCGATGCAGACATTGCGGATGTGGCAGAAGTCGCAAACGACGCGGGCCTTGATGCGATCATCGCCACCAACACTACCCTGCGCCGCGACGGGTTAAATTCTGCACACGCACATGAAGCTGGCGGGCTGTCGGGCCAACCACTCTTCGAGATGTCCACGCGGGTTCTGGCGCGGCTCTTTGGTCTGACGGATATCCCGCTTATTGGTGTGGGCGGCGTGGCCACACCAGCACAGGCCTATGCCAAAATCAAAGCGGGCGCCTCTGCGGTGCAGCTTTATTCCGGTTTGGTTTACGGCGGCCTTTCGTTGGTCCGTGATCTCGCAAACGGGGTGGATACGCTTTTGCGCCAAGACGGGTTCGACAACGTCAAAGACGCTGTTGGCACAGACCGCGACCGCTGGCTTTGATCAGCGCGCCGCGGCCCGCTCAAGGGCCGGATACCGCAGACCCAACGTAATGCCGCGCGCCACAAAACTCAGCAGTAAACACAGCCACAGGCCGTGATTTCCAAGGATCGGCAACAGCACCACCGCACCGGCAAAATAAATCAGCGCCGAGACCAGCATCATGTTGCGCATATCGCGGCTGCGGGTGGCCCCAATGAAAATGCCATCCAGCATCCATGACGCGGTGCCAAGCAGGGGTGCGGCAACCATATATGGCAGATACTCTCGCGCCGCTGCGCGCACATCGGGCGCCGTGGTCATCACATCAATCACAGCCCCACCAGCCAGCGCAAAAGCCAGCGCCAACACCGCGCAAATGCCCAAACCCCATCCACTTGTCAAAATAGCCCCACGCCGCAACCGAGCCGGATCGCGTGCGCCCATCGCGCGGCCCACGATCGCCTCGGCGGCAAACGCAAACCCGTCCATGGCGTAGGCCGTCACGTATAAAAACTGCAAAAGGATCTGGTTTGCGGCCAAATCCACATTGCCCATCCCCGATCCGAAAAACAGAAAAGATACGAAAATCGCCTGTAACAACACGGACCGGATCATAATGTCTGTGTTGACGGACATCATATTGACCAAACGCGCTTTATCAAAAACCCGCGCCACACTGCGCCAATAGGGACCCCAAAACACCCCGCGGCACAGCCACAGCCCAAAAGCCAAACCGGACCACTCGGCAAGCACTGTAGCCCACGCCACGCCGCTTACACCCCAGCCAAGTTTCAGCCCCAACAGCACGCTTAACCCCATGTTAGCAAGGTTTACCAACAGCTGAATGGCAAACACGCCCATGGTGTTTTCGCGCCCCACCAACCAACCGGTAATGCCGTAAAGCGCAATGGCCGCAGGCGCGGACCAGACACGGATGCTCATGTATTCGCGGGCCAGCCCCTCAACCTGCGGACTGGCAGGCGAAATCATGAACGCCCCTGCAAAAAAGGCCACTTGGGCAGCAATGATCACAATGCCAGCCCCAATCCCGATCAACATCGCCCGCGAGAGTAACGCCGCCATCTCGCCTTCGTCGCGTGCACCGGCGGCCTGTGCCGTCAGACCCGCTGTGCCCATGCGCAAGAACCCGAAAACCCAATAAATCGCACTTAGAATTATCGCACCGATCCCCACAGCCCCGATAGGCACAGGATCGCCAATTTGCCCCACAACGCCCGTATCAACAGCGCCCAAAATCGGCACCGTAGCGTTAGACAGCACAATCGGAAGCGCGATGTGCAGCACACGTTTATGGGTCAAAGGACCAGCGGCTGCATCCTCGGGGGGCTGCGCTTTGGGATCAGGCGCTTGGGCACTCACCCGCGATCACGTGCGGCTGCATCTGCGCCATCATTTCGCTCTGGCATCACGAAGTGGCCTGTCCCTTGGGCGAAAAGCTTGCTGCGATTGTCTTGCCACGCCTCAACATGCACAGAGGCAAACCGCCGCCCCGATCGGTTGATCCGCGCCCGTGCATACGCATCGCGGGGCAAGCCCGACCGCAGGTAATCTACAGTAAAATCTATCGTCTTGGGCAAGCGCGGCAGGCTCTCAGGTGTCATCGCCTCAACGTCCAGCGCACCGCTTTCCACGTCGCTCCAGACACGCGCCCAGCCCAGTTCAATAATCGCCGCTGTTTCCAGAAAAGCCGCCGTTGCCCCGCCGTGTATCGCGGGCAAAAGCGGATTGCCGATCAACTTGGGATCATAGCGCAGCGTTGCCGTCAGCTCATCTCCGCGTCGGTCAAATTCAATGCCCAAAAACTGCACATAAGGAATGCCCGACACCAACGCCTGAAGCGCGCGGTCACGACGCTGTTTGACCACCTGAACTGGTTCGGGCGCGGGGCGGGTGTTTTTGTCAGACGCGCTCATTTCGCAAACTCCACCGTAAAGGCACCGGTTGCCGTGGCCACGGGCCGCCCCGTGTCTTCATCCACCGCCGTGGCCCGCACGAACGCGACAGACCGCGTGACGTGATAGCATTCCGCGCGCGCTGTAATGGTCTGACCTGGCGTGGCCGCGCGCATGTAATCGATACGCAAATCAATGGTCGCTGTCCCGATGGGCCCCGCGTCATGGCACAGCACCGCAGCCCCGCCGCACGTATCCATCAACGCCGATACGGCCCCCCCGTGGATCACCCCTGTGGCAGGGTCTCCCACCAGTTTTTTGTCATACGGCATGGTGATTTCAGCCACCCCTCCGGACACGCTTTGTACCTGCATACCCAAGGCAGTCGAATGTGGAATCGCCGCGATAAATTGCGCAGCAATCCGCGCTTGGCGGTCAGCATTTTCAGGGGTGGTCATCTCAGCGGCTCTCCGTCAGTGCGCATCACAAAGCGCGGTGCAGCGGGCACAAAATTATGCAGACCCGCGCATACGCAACATTCACCTGCCAAACACCTTGTGCAAGTCTATTTAGTGATGCGCCACTGGCGAAGCGGTTGCAAGCTGCCCCCGACTTGCCGTAATGTCAGAATAGATTTTCAGGAGTATTTGCCCCGTGAACACGACCGAAGACCTCAACTTCAAAGAGATGTGTACCCGGTTTAACGTCACGCCGCGCACCCTGCGCTATTACGAGTACATTGATCTTCTGACCCCCCGCAAAGAAGGCCGCGCGCGCTTTTACAGCACCCGTGAATGTGCCCGCATGACGCTTATTTTGCGCGGTCGCCGCTTTGGTTTCCCGCTTGAAGATATCCGTCAGTGGCTATTGATCTATGATCACGAGGGCACAGAGACTCAGATGCGCGCATGGGTTGAGCTGGCTGATGTGCAACTGGCCGAACTGGAAGAACAGCAGCGCCAATTGGTTGAAACCACCGAAGAGTTGCGCCGCCTGCGGAATCTTACAGCAGATGAGATTTCGTCCTAAGCGCACCTGAGTAGCCGGTACAAAATCCCAATAAACACAGCGATTTTTGCTAATTTCAGGGCGCTTTAGGCCATGGAAACTGGTTAATTATTCATGTTTGATTCACGAGTTGTTTACCTTGCGAAAAGTGACGCGGCGTTACATTTACGTTAACGTCAACTGTTTGCTAGCACTTGGGCATGACACATGTAGACACCCCCCAAATCACGTCGGCGCACACCTCTGTTGGCGCCACCACGCCGGATGATCTTTTCGTCACGGACCGCATGATGAGCATCCGTGAAATGTGCGAGGCATTTGACGTCACCGCCCGCACGTTGCGCTTTTATGAGGCCAAGGAACTGCTGTTCCCGATCCGCGAAGGCCAACGCCGCCTTTTCACCAAACGTGACCGCGCGCGGCTCAAGCTGATTTTGCGCGGCAAACGCTTTGGGTTCAGCCTAGAGGACATCCGCCAGTTGCTGGATCTGTATGACATGGGCGACCAGCAGCAGACCCAGCTAAAGCGCACCTACCAGATTGCTCAAGACCGCCTAAACGCGATGATCGCCCAGCGCGATGAACTGACCGAGGCAATCGAAGACCTCAAAGAACAACTTGCGTGGGGGGCTGTAATTATCGCCAGCAACGCAAACGAAACACCTAACTAAAAAGTACCGATCAGGGAGAGATCCGTTATGCCCCATTACACCGCCCCCACCAAAGACATGGCGTTTGTGCTGCACGAGACACTGCGCATTTCCGAGCTTAGCACACGCGGCTACGCCGACCTTGATGCAGATTTCACCAGCGCCGTTCTGGAAGAAGCCGGCAAGTTGGCGATGGACGTCACAGCCCCACTGAACCCCATTGGCGATGAGCAAGGCTGCACCCTTGAAAACGGCGTTGTGCGCACCCCTGACGGGTTCAAAGAGGCGTTCGAAACCGTAGCCGAAGGGGGCTGGATGGGCCTTGATATGCCCGAGGAATACGGCGGCCAAGGGATGCCTTACATTGTGCAAACCGCCGTGGGTGAAATGTTCAGCTCTGCCAACATGGCGTTCAACATGTACCAAGGCTTGGCCCACGGGGCGATGTCGGCGATCGTGGCGCACGGCACGGATGCGCAAAAACAAACCTATCTGCCCAACATGATCGCGGGCAAATGGGGCGGGACCATGAACCTGACCGAACCCCACTGCGGCACGGACCTTGGCCTAATGCGCACCAAAGCCGCCCCCCAAGAGGACGGCAGCTATAAAATTAGCGGTCAAAAGATTTGGATCTCAGCCGGTGAGCACGACATGGTCGACAACATCGTGCATCTGGTTCTGGCCAAAATTCCGGGTGAGCCGGATGATATCAAAGGCGTGTCTTTGTTTATTGTGCCAACGTTTCTGGTCAATGAGGATGGCAGCCTGGGCGCGCGCAATGATCTGTCTTGCGGTGGGCTGGAAAAGAAAATGGGCATCCACGGCAATGCCACCTGCGTGATGAACTATGACGGGGCGACCGGCTACCTGATTGGTGAGAAAAACAAAGGCATGCGTGCAATGTTCACCATGATGAACGAAGCGCGCATCGGTGTCGGCCTGCAAGGCTATGCCCAGGGTGTTGTGGCCTATCAAAACGCTGCTGCTTTTGCCCAAGACCGTCTTCAGGGCCGCGATTTCACAGGTGCCAAAGCGCCTGAAAAGCCCGCAGACCCGATCATTGTGCACCCTGATGTGCGCCGCAACTTGATGGAACAAAAAGCCTTTGTTGAGGGCGCGCGCGCGTTCACGTTCTGGGGCGCTACTATGATTGACCAAGCCGTGCGCGAAAATGATGCCGAGGCCGAAGCGATGATCTCGCTGTTGACCCCCATCATCAAAGGGTTCCTGACCGACAAAGGGTTTGAAACCGCCGTTAACGCGCAACAAACGCTTGGCGGCAGCGGTTTCACCCGCGAATGGGGCCTTGAGCAGTTTGTACGCGATGCGCGTATTACCATGATCTATGAGGGCACCAACGGCGTGCAATCCCTTGATCTGGTGGGACGCAAGCTTGGGCTGAATGGTGGTAAAACGGTTATGGCGTTCTTCGAGTTGGTAAAGTCTTTCATCAAAGACAACGCCGAACACGAGGCGCTGAACACCCACTTCCTGATACCCCTGAAAGCCGCATCAAAAGACCTGCAGGCGGCGGGGATGTATTTCATGCAAAACGGGATGAAAAACCCCAATAATGCTCTGTCAGGAAGCTATGACTTCATGCACTTATTCGGTCAGGTCTGCATGGGGCTGGTCTGGGCCAAGATGGGCAAAGCGGCCTATGCGGCTCTGGATGCTGGCGCCTCAGACACAAGTTTTTACGAGGCCAAAATCGCCACTGGTAAATATTACATGGCGCGATGCTTGCCGATCACAGCAACCCACTTGGCACGTATCGAAAGCGGTGCGGACACTGTTATGGCCCTTGAAGCCGAACAGTTCTGAACCACCCCTTGCCGGAGCAGCAGATGTCAGGATTTGAGTATTTCAACCAAAGCGAAGTGGAAGCCCCAATGCGCGCTGCAGCGCACGTTGGGGGCTTCGCTTCGGACGGTCATCGGCTCTCCAGCCTGTACCGCGCCGCAAGCATTAGCACCTCTTGGTTAAGCCCAAATTACAGCCAAGCAGATTATGCTTCGCTTTGGGCCAAATACTCATATCCCGCTGGCATCCCCTGCCCCACCTTCACGATTTGACGCGGCGCAATTTGTCCGCTGACCCCGCCCAACAAGGAGACTACCCTCATGTCTGAAGCCTATATTTATGACGCTGTTCGCACCCCGCGCGGAAAGGGCCGCAAAGACGGCTCGCTGCACGAAGTCACATCCGTGCGCCTGTCTGCCCAAATCCTCAATGCGCTGAAATCGCGCAACGATCTAAACGGTCACGCCGTTGAAGACGTGATCTGGGGCAACGTGACCCAAGTCATGGAACAAGGTGGCTGTCTTGCGCGCACAGCAGTGCTGGCTTCTGACCTTGATCAGTCAATCCCCGGCCTTGCGATCAACCGGTTTTGCGCCTCAGGCATGGAAGCGGTGAACCTTGCTGCCAACCAGATCAAAGGCGGGGCTGGTGACGCGTATATCGCGGGCGGCGTTGAAATGATGGGCCGCGTTGCCATGGGCAGTGACGGGGCGGCTATCGCCGTTGATCCATCAGTTGCGATGGACACGTATTTTGTCCCCCAAGGTATCTCTGCCGATATCATCGCCACTGAGTACGGATTCAGCCGCACAGATGCAGATGAGCTGGCCGTGAAATCCCAACAACGCGCCAAAGCCGCGTGGGATGACAACCGTTTCGCCAATTCGATGATCACTGTGCGCGATCAAAATGGTCTCGATATTCTGGCCCATGATGAATACATGCGCCCCCAAACGGACATGCAGTCACTGGGCGGTTTGAACCCCGCGTTTCAGGCCATGGGCGAGGTCATGCCCGGCTTTGATAAAGTTGCGTTGCTGAAATATCCGCACCTCGAAAAGATTAACCACATCCACCACGCGGGCAACTCGTCGGGCATCGTTGATGGTGCGGCGGGCGTTCTGATCGGTTCAAAAGCATTTGGCGAAAAGCACGGGCTGAAGCCCCGCGCACGCATCCGTCAGACGGCCAAGATTGGGACCGACCCCACCATCATGCTGACCGGCCCTGTGCCCGTTACTGAAAAGATCCTTGCGGATGCGGGGATGTCGATAAAAGACATCGATCTGTTTGAGGTAAACGAAGCATTCGCCTCGGTCGTGCTGCGCTTTATGCAGGCCTTTGACATGGACGATAGCGTGGTCAACGTGAACGGCGGGTCTATCGCCATGGGCCACCCCCTTGGAGCGACCGGCGCAATCATCATCGGCACTTTGCTTGATGAGATGGAGCGCGCGGACAAAGAAGTTGGCTTGGCCACTTTGTGCATCGCCTCTGGCATGGGTGCCGCAACAATCATCGAACGCGTGTAAGGAGCCATTGATATGTCTGACTTTTCTATGAACATCGACGCAGACGGCGTGGCCACAATCGTGTGGGACACCGTTGGCAAATCCATGAACGTGATGAACCAGCAGGGTTTTGACGACCTTGACGCACTCATTGACCAAGTGCTGGCCGATGATGCCATCAAAGGCGCTGTGCTGACCTCTGGCAAACCCGGCTCGTTTGCGGGCGGTATGGATTTGAACATCATCTCCAAGATGAAAGAGATGGCCGGTGAAGCACCTGCGCGCGGCCTTATGGACGGCCTCATGGCCACCCATGCTATTTTGCGCAAGATTGAGCGCGCAGGCATGGACCCCAAAACCAACAAAGGCGGCAAACCAATCGCGGCGGCCCTGCCCGGCACGGCCCTTGGCATCGGGTTTGAACTGCCCCTTGCGTGCCACCGCATTTTTGCAGCCCCCAACCCCAAGGCCAAAATTGGCCTGCCTGAAATCATGGTTGGTATCTTCCCGGGCATGGGCGGCACCACGCGGCTTGTGCGCAAGATGGGCGCCATGGGTGCCTCGCCATTCCTGCTGGAAGGGAAGCTAAGCGACCCTGCGCGCGCCAAAGCGGCCGGCCTCATCGACGAGATCGCGGATGATCCCGTTGCAGCGGCCAGAGAGTGGGTCCTCTCCGAGCCAAAGATCGTCAAACCATGGGACGAAAAGGGCTACAAAATGCCAGGCGGCGCGCCCTACCACCCTGCGGGTTTCATGACCTATGTGGGTGCCTCGGCTATGGTGAACGGCAAAACCCAAGGCGCGTTTCCTGCGGCCAAGGCGCTTTTGTCGGCGGTCTATGAAGGCGCGTTGGTGCCTTTTGATGCGGCCATCAAAATTGAGGCGCGCTGGTTCACCAATGTGCTGATGAACCCATCGTCTTCTGCCATGATCCGTTCGCTGTTCATCAACAAAGAGGCACTTGAAAAAGGTGCTGTGCGTCCGGCAGAGGTCAGTGACCAATCCGTGGGCAAAGTGGGCGTTTTGGGGGCTGGCATGATGGGCGCGGGCATCGCACTTGTCTCCGCCCTTGCAGGCATCGAGGTTGTTTTGCTGGATCAAAGCCAAGAGGCCGCGGACAAAGGCAAAGACTACACCGCCACCTACATGGACAAAGGCATCGCGCGCAAAAAAGCCACGCCCGAAAAGAAAGAGGCCGTGCTGGCGCAGATTACCGCAACCACAGATTACAACGCCCTTGCGGGTTGTGATCTGATCGTTGAGGCGGTCTTTGAGGACGTGGCTATCAAAGCAGAAGTCACCAAGAAAGTCGAAGCGGTGGTGGATGCAGAGTGCATCTTTGCCACCAACACCTCGACCTTGCCTATTTCTGAGTTGGCCAAAGCCAGTGCACGCCCAGAGCAATTCATCGGCATCCACTTTTTCTCACCAGTCGACAAAATGTTGTTGGTGGAAATCATCAAAGGCGCGCAAACCGGTGATCGCGCCACGGCCAAGGCGCTCGACTTTGTGCGTCAGATCAAAAAGACCCCGATCGTGGTTAATGATGCGCGCTTTTTCTACGCGAACCGCTGTATCATTCCCTACATCAACGAAGGCATCCGCATGGTCGCGGAAGGGGTGCAGCCTGCCCTGATCGAAAATGCAGCCAAACAATTGGGCATGCCCCTTGGCCCGCTTCAATTGGTCGATGAAACATCTGTAGATCTGGGTGTGAAAATTGCCAAAGCAACCAAAGCCGCCATGGGCGACGCCTACCCAGACGGCGCCGTGGACGAAGTGCTGTTCTGGATGGCCGATGAGGGCCGTTTGGGCCGCAAAGCCAACGCGGGCTTTTACGCCTATGACGACAAAGGTAAGCGCGGATTGCTGTGGGACGGTCTTGCAGCCAAATACCCCACAAGTGACGCACAGCCTGACATCATCGAGGTCCAGCACCGCCTGATGTTTGCCCAAACCCTTGAGGCCGTACGCGCCCTTGAGGACGGTGTTCTGATGGACATCCGCGAAGGTGACGTGGGCGCGATCCTTGGCTGGGGCTTTGCGCCGTGGTCTGGCGGGCCGCTGTCGTGGCTTGATATCATCGGCGCGCCCTATGCGGCAGAACGCTGTGATGCGCTTAACGAAAAGTTCGGGGCACGCTTTGCGACCCCTGCGCTTTTGCGTGATATGGCCGACAAGGGACAAAGCTTTTACGGCCGCTTTGCCCCTGCTGCTTAGAACGCCATTCGCACTGTAACTTATTAGCGGGGGCGTGCACCGCACGGTGGTCTAAGACACCGTTAACGCCCCCGCTCTAGACTGCGCTCAGGACGTCCTAAATTGTTGCGGTTTGACACACCGCATATCGACCCTGATACCGCGCGGGCCTTACACCCCCAACCGGATCATACCAACGGCAGCGCTGCCTCTTTTACGGCCTCGTTTTACCGCAAAACCCAACAAATATGCCCGAGCCCCCTCTGGCGACATACGGACCGAGGTGCCCTGCACTGCTGTCCCCCTCGCGGCCTTTCATTGGGCCAGCGGGGATATTTGTGCATCAAAATACGTAGCCAAACCGCGCAATATCTTGGGCACAGACGTCTGCAATCACATCGCGGGTCGTGTCGCTGGAATAGCCGCGGTAGTCTGCATCGCGCTGTGATACATTGGCACGCCCGACCTCAAGCTTGAACCCTAGATGCGTCTCAAACGGGGCAAGATCATCGGTCAGATGCTCAAGGCGGATGAACGCATCGCACTGCTCCACACCGTTCTCATCCGTGACGTAATGGGCATAGGGATGCGCGCGCAGGCTGTCTTGCAACCACAGCGCCAAAACAAACGCCTCGAGGGTTTCATCTTTGGCAAGAGCCACGGCGCGGTGGGTGAATTTTTGGGCGCGCAGCCAGTGATAATAACTCACCACGCGGCCCCACGGATTGCGCACCAAACTTACCGCAAATGGCGCGCCTTCCACCAACCCAGCCAAATCTGCGCGGGTCGCGTGTTTCCAAAGCCGCCCCGCCGTCTGAAGGCTCTTTTGCCGCTTTGCCCGCGCTTTGCCTTTTGGGGTATCACCCACAATAATATCATCCGCCATCGCCCGCGCCTCAAGCGCCAGCATTAGGGCCGTGCCCCCCGTTTTGGGCGCATGGGTCAGCAGGTAGTTGCGGCCCTTGCTATAGATCATGGGGCAAGCTGCTCGGGTAACTCAGACTGCTTAGGTCGCTCATTGCGATCAAGCCGCTCGGCGCGTTGCACCCGCCACGCCACGACCGCACCAGAGCCGATGATGACCACCATCCCCAGCAACCCAATCGGGCTGACCACCGTGCCAAACAGGATATATGCCGTGATCGAGGCAAAGATCAGCAGCGTGTATTCAAAGACCGAAACGATCGGCGCGTCCCCCGTCAAATACGCCTTCATCAGGCACGCAATCGCCCCAACGGAGACCACTGCCTGCACCAGAATGATCCGCCATGACAGCGCCGTGGGCCAAACCCACGCGCGGCCCAAGAACCCCTCACCCGGGTTGGCCTGCAGGTATAGTGATACCAATGCAGCGATCAACAAAACCCACGCCATATAGCTCCATGTCAGCACCCACGGGGTTTCGCCTTCGCACCATTTGCGGGTGGTCACGTTGCCCGTGGCGTAAAACACGCCTGCCAAAATAGGCACCAGATTGGGCCAGCCAAGCCCGCCCACATCCGGCTTCAGCACCATCAGCGCCCCGCACAACCCCACAAAAGCCGTTACCAACCGCACAGGACCGATGGGCGTGCGTGACCAGACAGCCTCGATAAACACCACCAAAACGGGCGCAGTGAACAGCCCCGCCGCGGCAGCTGAAATCGGGAAAAAGCCAAGGCAGCCGAAATACAAAATCATCGCAATCGCCAAAAACAGTGAACGTCCCAGCACGGCCCAAAGCCGCTTTGGGCGTAAGTTCAGCCCGAAAACCACCCCCAAAAGCACCACTGTCGCCACTGCAACAATGCTGCGCAGGGTATGGAACTGCCAAAGGCTGATGTCGTCCACAATGTAGGGCACAAGGTTATCGACGATGCCCAAAATGACCATCGCCGTCATCATCCAGCCGATCGCTGCGGTGTTATTGGAAGGTGTGCTGCTCATTTGCGCATCATTGACTGCTTGCCTCTCGCCGCGCAAGCGCCATAGTGAACGATACACGGGGCCCCGACGACAAGGCGCGCGTCGGGAGATAAACTGCTTGGGAGGGCGCAATGGGCTGGATGAAAGATGAGACGGGTTTAGACAAAACACCCGCCAATTACGTACCCCTAACGCCGCTGTCCCATTTGCGCCGTGCAGCTGATGTGTTCGCCCAAACCATCGCGGTGATCTATGGTGATCATAAAATCACCTATGCGCAGTACCACGCCCGCTGCTCACAATTGGCCAGCGCGCTAAACGGGATCGGTGTGCAAAGCGGCGACGTGGTGGCGACGCTGCTGCCAAACACACCAGCCCAATGCGAAGCAGCGTTTGGCGTGCCCGCGTGCGGCGCGGTTTTGAATACCATCAACACCCGCCTTGATCCCGATACCGTGGCCTACATCTTTGATCACGGCGAGGCCAAGGCCGCTTTGGTCGACACCCAATTCATGCCACTGGCGTTGCAAGCGATTGAACGGATGGACGGCCCCGCGCCCCTGTTGATCGAAGTGCCGGACGCTGTTGCGGGCATCACAGCCACCGGCGCGCACCAAACATACGAAGATTTTCTGGCCACAGGCGATGCATCGTTTACTTGGATGATGCCCGAAGACGAATGGGAAAGCCTTGCGCTGAATTACACCTCTGGCACCACAGGGCGGCCCAAAGGCGTGGTCTATCATCACCGCGGCGCATATCTAATGACCATGGGCACACCGGCTGCGTGGCAAATGCCGCTGCGCCCACAGTATCTGACGATCGTGCCAATGTTTCACTGTAATGGCTGGAACCACGCGTGGATGATGCCAATGCTGGGCGGTACGATCCACTGCTGCCGCGATGTGACACCCCACGCCATTTATGACGCCGTTGCCGCCGGTGTGACCCATTTTGGCGGCGCACCGATTGTGTTGAACATGATCATCAACGCCCCAGATGAGGCGCGGCGCAGTTTTGATCACACGGTCAAAGTCTTTACCGCCGGCGCGCCGCCCGCCCCCGCCACGTTGGCGGCCATCACCAAACTGGGCTTTGATGTGCAACAAGTCTACGGGCTGACCGAAACATATGGCCACGTCACCGAATGCCTTTGGGACCCCGCATGGGACGCGCTGCCCCAAGATGAGGCGGCTAGCATCGCTGCGCGCCAAGGGGTTGCTTTTCCCATGATGGAGCCCGTCGCCGTGTGGGACGACAGCGGCAACGACATTCCGCGCGACGGCACCACAACCGGCGAGATCATGTTGCGCGGCAACTGCGTGATGAAGGGGTATCTGAAAAATCCGGACGCCACCGCCGAGGCCTTTGCGGGCGGGTATTTCCACAGCGGCGACATTGCCCTGCACCACCCCGACGGGTTCATTCAAATCGCTGACCGCGCCAAGGACATCATCATTTCAGGCGGCGAAAACATCAGCTCTGTTGAGGTCGAAGGCGCGTTGATGAACCACGCGGCCGTAAACCTATGCGCCGTGGTCGCCAAGCCCGATGACAAATGGGGCGAGGTTCCCTGCGCCTTTGTTGAATTGAAAGACGGCGCCACCCCGACCGAGGCCGAGATCATCGCCTTTTGCCGCACGCATTTGGCGGGCTTCAAAACGCCCAAGCGCGTGATTTTCCAAGAGCTGCCAAAAACCTCAACAGGCAAAATCCAGAAGTTTGAATTGCGCACAGTGGCGAAATCCCTCTGAGCGCAATTGCGGCGGTGCGGCGTCTGACCTATATGTTGTTCAGAGCAAGTTGACGGAGATAAAGCGTCAGATGACCGCCCTTTCACAGTACGCATTGCTCGAAAGCACGGGCCTTTGGCGCGCGGATGCCGATGCGCAGCGCCGCGAGGTGATCGTGTCTTTTGGCAACGCCACCCTTGTGATTACCGATAACGCCGAACGGGTTTTGTCCCATTGGTCATTGGCCGCTGTGCGCAAAGTGTCCGACAAAGATGGCGTGGTCACCTACAGCCCCGATACAGACGGCGCCGAGCTTGTTGAGATCGACGACAAAACCATGGTCGAGGCCATCGACAAAGTACGCAAAGCGATCGACCGGACCCGTCCGCACCGTGGGCGGCTCCGCGCCGGCGTGTTGGCGGGCAGCTTGGCATTGGTGGGCTGGATTGGCTTTTTCTGGATGCCTCCCGCCATGGTGGATCACACGCTTGGGGTTTTGCCCCAAGTCAAACGTGACGAGATTGGCCGCGAACTGAGCCGTGAGATTAACCGCCTTGCAGGACCTGCGTGTACCCGCCGCGAAGGCACCCGTGCGCTGCAAATGGTCACGGACCGCGTTCGGGGCACGGCGGATAATGCGGAGCTTGTGACACCTGTTGGTCTGCCGCAAATTCACCGCTCTGGCCTGCCGGATAGTCTGTGGTTGCCCGGTGGAAAACTATTGCTGAGTGCGACCCTGGTTGAAGATCATGATGACCCAGAAGTGCTGGCTGGGTTTATGCTGGCGGCGGGTCTGCGCCAAGCGGGCCAAGACCCCGTGCGCCCGCTGCTTGAGTTTGCCGGACTGCGCCACACCTTCACATTGCTGACCACTGCGCAGCTGCCCCAAGACGTGCTGCGCGGCTATGCCCAAGCGTTGGTTCAGACGCCGTTAAAAGATGTTGAGATGAGCGCGCTAGCTGACCAAATGCGGTTGCGCGGCCTTGAAACGATCACCCTAGCGGCAGCGATTGATCCAAGCGGAGAGCGGACAAAACCACTGCTTGATGCGGCACAGCTAAGCGATCCACCGTTGCTGAGCGACCGTAATTGGCTGGCCCTACAAGGGATCTGTGATCAGTAAATTACTTGCGAAGAAAAGCGTCGCGAAAGCCCGCAGATCGCGCGCTTTGAAGGGCTGCGCGTATGGCCGATTGATCCCTAAACGGTCCTGCTAGCACCACTTCATATTTTTTGTCTGCTATCGTCACTAACGTAATCTTCGTCGGCAAACCTAATTCATCAAGTTTTTTAGCGGCTTGAATAGCGTTGCGTTCCACACCAAAAGTCCCAACCTGAACAAATTGTACAGACCTTACCGCTTCTCGGACCAGGTCATCACCTGTTTCTATAGTCTCAGTTGTGGTTAACCGATAGGTGTCGCGCTGAACATTGGGTAGACTGTCAGGGTCAGGGGCAGGCTGTAAAACTGTTAGTATTGATGCTTCGTAATTCTTCTCCTCCAGAGCTTGAATTTCGGCTAAACTTAAGTGTTCGTCTAACTGTGGTACCATCGCCGTATCGTTATGTCGCCAAGCTGCTTTCGCCCGCATCGCTATATGTGCACTACTTGTTTCTTTCTTGAACGACGGTAGCGTTTCAAACGAGCCTGTCATCGGCTCTGCGCGAGCTATGCTAGTGAAAAATACGCAAAAAATCAGGTCAATAAGAAAAAAGCGTGAAACGATCATAGTTTTTGTGTCCTTTTATTATTTATCCCCCACTTCGCCTAATTAATAAAGGGCAAAGGTTTTACTTAGTACCGAACATTCGGTCTCCTGCGTCCCCCAAACCGGGCACAATGTAGCCATGCTCATTGAGTTTTTCATCCACAGCAGCGGTCACGATATGCACGTCTGGATGCGCTTTTCTCATGCGGACAATGCCCTCAGGTGCGGCCAGCAGGCACATGAAGCGAATGTTCGTAGCGCCCGCTTCTTTCAGACGGTCAATCGCGGCGACAGATGAGTTGCCTGTAGCCAGCATCGGGTCCACTGCAATCACCAGACGTTCCCCAAGCGCATCAGGCACTTTGAAATAATATTCAACGGGTTCAAGGGTTTGCTCATCGCGGTAAAGCCCCACAAAACCCACCCGTGCAGAGGGAACAAGTTCAAGCACACCGTCCAAAAGGCCGTTTCCTGCCCGCAAAATCGAGATCAGCGCTAGCTTTTTGCCGCGCAACATTGGCGCATCCATCGGCCCCATAGGCGTTTCGATCGCTTGATTTTCCAAGGGCAATTCACGGGTGATTTCATAGGCCAAAAACTGACTTATCTCGCGCAGCAACTGACGAAATTGCCCCGTCGAGGTCTCTTTCTCGCGCATGATAGACAGTTTGTGCTGAACCAAAGGATGATCAACAAGGGTGACGTGTTCGTTCATGATTGAAGCCTTTTTGCAATGATGGCGCGGGTTTCAGCAGAGCAGAATGCCGCCTCAAGGGCGTTTTGCTCAACCTCGCGGAATATCTCGTCCTCCCAGCCAAAGTGGTGAGCCAGCCGGTCGTATTCATTCGTCATGGTGGTGTGAAAGAACGGCGGATCGTCTGTACTAACGGTCACTTTGACACCTCTGGCGCGCAGCTTTTCGATAGGATGTGCCGCCCAGTTCGGCACGACCCCAAGCGCCACATTTGAACCGGGGCAGACCTCGAGGGTGATGTCATTCTCAATCAGCCGGTCGCAAAGCGCCAGATCAGTGATGGCTTGCACCCCGTGACCGATGCGCGAAATGCCCGGCAATTGATCAAGGGTGTCGCGGACCATCGCCGCACCGCCCCACTCACCCGCATGCGCCGTCAGACCAAGCCCTGCTTCGCGCGCGCAGTCAAAAGCCCACGCAAAATCACGCGGTGCGCCAACGGTTTCGGCCCCTGCAATGCCAAACCCTGTGATGAAGCCAGCGGCAGTTTCAGCTGCACAAATGGCCGTTTCACGTGATCTTTCGGGTCCAAAATGGCGGATTGCAGTGACGCAGCCGCGCAAGGTGATGTGCGGCTCCATCGCGGCGGCGACTTCTTGGATTGCGGCGAGGTATTCGCGCCACGCGCCCACATCACGTCCCCCGCAGAAGTCTGGCGACAGGAACGTTTCGGCGTAAACAACCCCATGTTCGGCACAATCCTGCAGCACCGCTGTCGTGAGGCGCGCGTAATCTTCGGGCGTTTTGAGCGCTTGGGTCGCCGCCTCGTAGACATCCAGAAAGCCCGCAAAATCCGCATAGGCGTAATTGCCACGCTCGTCAAAAATGCCCGAGATATCGAGCTTTTTCTCAGCGGCGAGGCTCTTGATGAACGCAGGCGACGCGGCACCTTCCAAGTGCAAATGCAGCTCAAGCTTGGGGCGGTTCTTCATATGGCGGGTGTCCCTTTTCCGTACTGTTTCAAGCCAAGATGGGCCGCGATCGTGGCGCCTACATCGGCAAAGTTGATGGCGCCAAGCTCACCAGATTTGGCCAACGCGGGCCCCACGACAGGCACCCGTTCGCGAGTATGATCGGTGCCGCGCCACGTCGGGTCATTGCCGTGATCAGCAGTGATCAACAGCAGGTCATCGGATGCAAGATTTGCCAAAAGGCGCGGCAATTGCGCATCAAACCACTCAAGGTGACACGCGTATCCCGCAACATCACGGCGGTGACCGTATTCGCTGTCAAACTCGACGAAATTGGCAAAAACAAATGCGCCGTCTTGGGCTGTGCCCGCCAAATTAATAATATCTTCCATCAGTTTTGCATCAGGCCCTTTGGTGCAATCTGTGATCCCACGCATGCTGAAAATATCGCCGATTTTGCCCACGGCGTGAACCGCGCGGCCTTCGGCGGTGGCGAAATCCATCAAGACATCTTCGGGGGGCAGCGAAGCGAAATCGCGGCGGTGAGACGTGCGCCTAAATGCCCCCGCAGCCCCCAAAAAGGGCCGTGCAATAACGCGCCCGATACCCATTTTATGCAACATTGGTGCGAATTCGGCACACAAATCATAAAGCCGCCGAAGACCGAAAATTTCCTCGTGGGCGGCTATTTGGAAAACGCTATCAACGGAGGTGTAGCAGATGGGCCAGCCGGTCCTAAGGTGCTCTGGGCCAAAGTCATCCAGCACGCCTGTGCCGCTGGCGTGACAATTGGCAAGAGACCCTTCGGTGCCTGCGATACGCGCTACGGCCTCCAAGATTTCAGGCGGGAAAGCCACCGGAGTTTCAGGGAAATAATGCCACTCAAACGGGACCGGCAGGCCCGCCAACTCCCAGTGCCCTGAGGGGGTATCTTTGCCGATGCTATGTTCAGTCGCACTTCCCCACAGGCCATCAATTGGGCCAGAGGTCGCGTCAAGAAGGCGGCCGTGACCGCTGGCTTGGGCAACAGCGGCACCAAGGCCAAAAGATAGTAAATTGGGAATGTTGAGGGGACCGAACCGGCCCACGTCAGCTTGCCCGTTTGCACAGGCATCGGCTATATGGCCAAGGGTATTCGCCCCTTCGTCCCCAAAAGCCGCCGCATCAGGCGCGCCGCCACAGCCAACGGAATCCATCACAATCAAAAACGCGCGACCCATGGTTTAGCCCCCCTGCCCGACGCGTTTGTAAATGGTCGGCGGCAGGTCTGTCGGCGCATCGCCAAGGGTAATTGCTGCGTGGATGATCTTAGTCGCGGCGTCCGCGTCATGCTCGGAACGGGCATGCAACATACACAGCGGCACATCCGCATCGATCTGATCGCCCAAAGCCGCGATGTCCGACAGACCAACAGAGTGATCGACCCGCCCGCCGATCGTTTTGCGCCCGCCCCCAAGATGCACGACAAGCTGGCCCAATGCCTCGCCGTCGATGGCGGTGACAAAGCCTGCGCGCGGCGGCAGAACTTCTTCCATCACAGGTGCGCTTGGCAGGCGGTCTTCCCAACGATCGACAAAATCATGGGGCCCGCCCATGGCGCTGATCATGCGGCCAAAGACTTCGGCGGCGTTACCATTATAGAAGGTATCCGTGATCAGATCGGCCCCTTGGGTGGCGTCTTGGGCAAGGCCCGCGCTGGCCAACACGGAGCCCGCCAGATTTGCCGCCATGTCGGGCAAATCATGATCAACCCCGTCGCCCGTCAAGGCGTGCAGGGCCTCGGAAAGTTCCAGCGCGTTGCCCATAGATTTGGCCAGCGGTTGGTTCATATCCGTGATCAGGGCCGTGGTTTTGCAGCCCGCGCCGTTGGCCACACTGACCAAAGCGTTGGCCAGCACTTCGGCCTCGGCCACAGTTTTCATGAACGCGCCGCTGCCCATTTTGATATCAAGCACCAGCGCATCAAGACCGGCCGCAAGCTTTTTGGACAAGATCGACGCGGTGATCAGGGCCGTGCTTTTCACCGTGCCTGTCACGTCACGGACCGCGTAAAAGCGTTTGTCGGCGGGGGCCACATCTGTGCTTGCGGCGACGATGGCACAGCCTACCTCGCCGACTATTTTGCGAAACTTCGCGGGCGCGATATCGGCGGTGATGCCCGGGATGGATTCCAATTTATCAAGGGTGCCGCCCGTGTGACCCAGCCCGCGGCCTGAAATCATCGGGACGTATGCGCCACACGCCGCAAGCGCGGGCGCGATCAAAAACGATGTGCAATCCCCCACGCCGCCCGTTGAGTGTTTGTCGATCACCGGCCCATCAAGACCCCATTCAAGTACAGTGCCGCTGTCGCGCATTTGTGTTGTCAGGGCCAAAAGCCCATCGTCCCCCAGCCCGTGCAAACATACGGCCATGGCAAAAGCGCCCGCCTGCGCGTCAGTCATGGAGCCGTCAACAAGGCCGCGCACAATCTGGGCAATTTCATCCGGATCTGGCGGCGTGCCACCACGAAACTGATCAAGGAGGGGGGCGAAAGATGTCATTTGGCCATGTGATCGGCATTGAAGACACCGGGCAGCAATTCTTCGAGCGTCATGGAAAGCGTCGTGCCGCCGGTTGTGCCCATGGTGACCACCACATCGCCTGCGCCAAACTCGCGCAGCTTTTGACGGCACCCACCGCACGGGGGCACGGGGGTTGGCGAACCCGCGATCACGGCGACCTCCACGATGCGTCCCTGCCCTGCGGCCACCATGGCCGCCAGCGCACCCGCTTCGGCACAGGTTCCTTCGGGGTAGGCCACGTTTTCAACGTTACAGCCCACAAACACATCACCCGCATCCGTGCGCACTGCGGCCCCCACTTGGAAGTTGGAATAAGGGGCGTGCGCGTTTTTCATAACCGCGTGGGCGGCCTGCATGAGCGGTGATGTTGACATGTCTGGTTCCTCTCGGCTTAACGCCAGCATAACTCGGGTTGGGGGTGAGTAAAACGGAGATCAACGCCCATGTCACCGTGCAATCGAACGGCGCGTGCGGCCCCCGTGAAAATATTGTCATTGGCAGGTCATGAAAAAAGTAGTTTAACGTTAAACAAATACCTTGGGAGGGCATTATGACAGACAATTCCAACCGTGATCCACAGGCATTGCGTCAAGCAGCGTTGGACTATCACCGCCACCCCAAGCCCGGAAAGCTGGAAATTCGCGCCACCAAGCCGCTGGCCAACGGACGTGATTTGGCGCGCGCATATTCGCCCGGCGTGGCCGAAGCCTGCATCGAGATCACCAAAGACGCCGAGGCGGCACAAGAATACACATCACGCGGCAATCTTGTGGCGGTTGTCACAAATGGCTCTGCGGTTTTGGGCCTTGGTAACATCGGCGCACTTGCCTCAAAACCCGTGATGGAGGGCAAGGCGGTCCTGTTCAAAAAATTCGCCAACATCGATTGTTTTGACATTGAGTTGAACGAGCCAGACCCCGAAAAACTTGCGGATATTGTCTGCGCGCTTGAGCCGACGTTTGGCGCGATTAACCTTGAGGACATCAAGGCGCCTGATTGTTTTATCGTCGAAAAGCTGTGCCGCGAGCGGATGAACATCCCTGTTTTCCACGACGATCAGCACGGCACAGCCATTGTTGTGGGGGCCGCCGCGACAAACGCGCTGCACCTTGCCGGTAAGAAGTTTGAGGACATCAAGATCGTCTCTACCGGTGGCGGTGCTGCGGGCATTGCCTGTCTGAACATGCTGCTGAAACTGGGCGTGAAACGCGAAAACGTGTGGCTGTGCGACATCGAAGGACTGGTTTACGAAGGCCGCACCAGCGAGATGACCGATCAGAAGGCCGAGTACGCACAGGCCAGTGATCTGCGCACGCTTGATGAGGTGATCGACGGCGCGGATATGTTCCTTGGGCTGTCGGGCGCGGGCGTTTTGAAACCCGAGATGGTCGCCAAGATGAGTGATCAGCCGATTATTTTTGCGCTGGCCAACCCCAACCCCGAGATTGATCCAGAGGCCGCGCGCGCCGTGGCCCCGAACGCGTTGATTGCGACGGGCCGGTCGGATTTCCCCAACCAAGTCAACAACGTGCTGTGTTTCCCGTTCATCTTCCGCGGTGCGCTGGACGTGGGTGCGACCGAGATCAACGATGCGATGCAGCTGGCTTGTATCGACGGAATTGCCCAACTTGCCCGCGCCACCACAAGCGCCGAGGCCGCCGAGGCCTACCGCGGGGAGCAGCTGACGTTCGGGCCGGACTACCTTATTCCCAAGCCGTTTGATCCGCGCCTGATGGGTGTTGTGGCCTCGTCCGTGGCGCGTGCTGCCATGGAAAGCGGCGTGGCCAAGCGTCCGCTTGCGGATGTGGATCAGTACCACGCGGACCTTGATACATCTGTGTTCAAATCAGCGCTTATAATGCGCCCCGTTTTCCAAGCGGCCAGCACAGCGACACGCCGGATCGTATTTGCCGAAGGTGAGGACGAGCGCGTGTTGCGCACGGCACAAGCGCTGCTTGAGGAAACTACCGAGACACCCATTCTGATTGGCCGTCCTGATGTGATTGGACGGCGGTGCGAGCGTGCGGGTCTGAAAATTCGCCCCGAAGATTTGGAGATCGTGAACCCGAACCGCGACGATCGTTACCGCGATTACGTGCAGACCTATCACGAGTTGATGGCACGTTCTGGTGTAACCCCTGATTTGGCCCGCGCGATTATGCGTACCAACACCACTGCCATTGGATCCGTGATGGTGCATCGCGGCGAGGCTGACAGTATGATTTGCGGCACGTTTGGTCAGTATTTGTGGCACCTGAACTATGTGGAGCAGGTGCTTGGCTCGGACGATTTGAAGCCTGCGGGCGCGCTGTCACTGATGATTTTGGAGGATGGCCCGCTCTTTATTGCGGATACGCACATCCACGCGATGCCCACGCCCGATCAAGTTGCCCAAACCGTGATCAGTGCTGCGCGCCACGTGCGCCGCTTTGGGATTGAGCCAAAAATTGCGCTGTGTTCAGGTTCAGAATTTGGCAACCTTGATAGCCAATCTGGACGCACGATGCGCGATGCGCTTCAGGTTCTTGACGGGTTTGGACTTGATTTCCAATACGAAGGCGAAATGCACACGGACAGTGCTCTCGACCCTGATTTACGCGGTCGCGTCTTTCCGCAATCGCGTTTGCAGGGGCAGGCCAATGTGTTGATCTACGCCAACACTGATGCGGCCGGTGCCACCCGAAACATCCTGAAATCCAAAGCCGGCGGGCTTGAAGTTGGGCCAATTCTGATGGGCATGGGCAACCGTGCGCACATCGTCACGCCGTCAATCACGGCGCGCGGATTGCTCAACATCTCTGCTTTGGCAGGCACCCCTGTGACCCACTACGGCTAGGGGCGGCAGGCGCTTCATCCCCTAAGGCTGAGGGCTAAATCTGCGCAGTAGCATGATTATTTCGTGCTGTTTGCGCAAACGGTCTCTTGCCAGCACCGCGGTGCATACGCTTAATGCGCGCGACCAATTCTGCGCGGTCTCGTTTCGGTGAGACTACTGCGCGGGAACGATGGTGCATCTGAGAGGACCCTGACCGATGAGCTATGCCAACACTTACGCCGCGTGGCGCAATGACCCCGAAGCATTCTGGATGGGCGCTGCCCAACAGATCGCATGGGACCGCGCCCCAACCAAAGCGCTGTTTGCCGAAAACGCGCCGATGTATGAGTGGTTCAGCGACGGTTTAGTGAACACCTGCTACAACGCCGTTGACCGCCACGTGGACGCAGGGCGCGGCGATCAGGCGGCAATCATTTACGACAGCCCCGTCACAGGCAGCCAGCGTACTTTGACGTATTCCCAGTTGCGCGACGAAGTTGCCGGTTTTGCAGGCGGTCTGGCAGCCCAAGGCGTGGGCAAAGGCGACCGCGTTTTGATTTACATGCCCATGGTCGCCGAAGCGATTGTGGCGATGTTGGCATGTGGACGCATTGGGGCGATCCACTCGGTGGTGTTTGGCGGTTTTGCAGCCCACGAGCTGGCCGTGCGCATTGATGACGCCCAGCCCAAATGCATCGTGGCGGCGTCATGTGGCATCGAAGGCAGCAAGACAATCGCTTATAAGCCATTGCTTGATACGGCCATCGACAGTGCCACCCACAAGCCAGAAACCTGCGTGATTTTGCAGCGCGAGCAGCTGAGCTGCGATCTGGGGCCACGCGATCTGGATTGGCATGCGTTTCAACAAGGCACCCAGCCTGCCGCGTGTCTTCCCGTTGAAGGCAACCACCCCGCCTATATCCTGTACACCAGCGGCACGACCGGCGCGCCCAAAGGCGTTGTGCGTCACACAGGCGGGCATTTGGTGGCAATGAACTGGACCATGAAAAACGTCTATGACGTTGAGCCAGGCGATGTGTTTTGGGCCGCTTCAGATGTGGGTTGGGTCGTGGGACACAGCTATATTTGCTACGCGCCATTGATCCACGGCAACACCACCATCGTGTTTGAAGGCAAGCCCGTTGGCACCCCTGATGCGGGCACTTTCTGGCGCGTGATGTCAGAGCACAACGTCAAGGTGTTCTTTACCGCCCCGACCGCGTTCCGTGCCGTAAAACGCGAGGACCCAGAAGGTAAGCTTTTTGCAAATTACGACCTGCCCCATCTGAAATCGATTTTCTTGGCAGGTGAGCGCGCAGACCCCGACACGATCAAATGGCTTGGTAACATGACCGGCCTGCCGGTGATCGACCACTGGTGGCAAACCGAAACCGGCTACGCCATTGCGGGCAACCCGATGGGTATTGAGCCGCTCCCTGTCAAAATCGGTTCTCCCACCGTACCGATGCCCGGCTATGACGTGCAAATCCTTGATGACAGCGGCCACCCGCTGCCTGCCGGTGAGTTGGGTGCGATCACCATCAAACTGCCCCTGCCGCCTGGCTGTCTGCCAACCCTTTGGAACGCCGAAGACCGGTTCAAAAGCAGCTATCTTGAGGCCTTCCCGGGGTATTACGAGACAGGCGATTCGGGCATGATTGATGAGGACGGCTATGTCTACATCATGGCGCGCACGGATGACGTGATTAACGTGGCAGGTCACCGCCTAAGCACAGGTGCGATGGAAGAAGTCTTAGCCGCCCAAAAAGACGTTGCCGAATGCGCCGTGATCGGCGTGAACGACGCACTAAAAGGTCAGTTGCCGTTGGGCTTTTTGTGCCTGAACGCAGGCGTGGACCGTGACCCGAGCGAGATTGTCGCCGACGTGATCGCAGATGTCCGCGGCCAAATCGGGCCTGTTGCGGCGTTTAAACTGGCGGTGGTAGTTGACCGATTGCCCAAGACACGGTCAGGCAAAATCCTGCGCGGCGTCATGGCCAAAATTGCGGATAGCGCGCCCTATAAAGAGCCCGCGACCATCGATGATCCGGCGATCCTTGATGAAATTAAGGCGGCACTTCAGACACTTGGCTACGCGAAAAGCTAAGCGGTTGCGCAAGGCCGCACTGGACTTCTGATGCCAAGCACCCACTTTAAGGGCATGGTAATTGATGACTTTTCGAGCTTGGATTTATGGCGCTTTGTCACCGACGGGGTGATGGGTGGTGTCTCAGATGGCACCATGACACGCGGTCGCGAGGGGGGCGTTGATTACGTTCGCCTGCGTGGTGACGTCAGCACAGAAAACAACGGCGGGTTCATTCAAATCCGCCGTGATATGCCGCCCTTGCCGCCCGAAGCGCAGGTGCTGACCCTGCGGGTCCGGGGCAACCGCACGTCCTATTTCGCCAACCTGCGTACGACGGATGCAAAACGCCCGTGGCACAGTTACCGCGCGGAATTTCAGACTACGAACGAATGGCGTGATATCAGTTTGCCTCTGGCCGATTTCACCCCTGCGGGACGGGGCTTTGATGTCCCACTCAATACCCAAAATATCCGCGCCATTGGCATCATCGCCTATGGCCGCGATTACACAGCAGATGTCAGCGTGTCACAGATCGGCTGGCGGTAGCGCAGCAGCTACCGCGCGGTTAGACCATGCAGAGATTTGGGTTCCGCAAAATAGCTAAGGACGAACGCAGGTTGGCCACGAATGATTTCTCCGTCTGGTGTTACAGACAGGCCAACCAGCACCCCGCCCCGTTCAAAAAACGCAATGCAGCTTGGGCCAAAGGCGCGGGCCGTTTGCAAAAACAACTCTGCCAAATTTGCGTTATCCTGCGCGGTCAATTGATCGCCCGTGACTTTTGCGGTGGTGCTTTTGCCGTCCGTGCACAGCCGCGCGCCCTCAGGCCGAAGGGTGTCGGTAACGGTCATCACCGCCCCAAGGTCCGCATCAAGAATAAAGGTGGATCGCGCTTGAACCGTGCCGTCACCGCGCGGTTGATACCTTGAAATCATCTCGCAGCTATCGGTCTCAAGGTCGTAGTTTGCACACTCAAACGGGGTGGCAGCGGTGCGCGTCAACAGCTCTTGAAAGCCGATCCGGTCTTGCGGGCCAACGCGCAAACTGCACGCTGTCAGCAGCGCAGATGCAAACAGCAAACCCGCAACAACAGCCGCGCGGCGCAGCGGCTGGATCATACGAATTGTTCCTGAATGAGCCGTTCTTCCAAGCCGTGTCCGGGATCAAACAGAATGCGGTGCGCAATCGAAGGGTCTGAGTAGATTTCCACGCTGGCCACATTGTTCACACTTCGGCTGTCTGCATCGGCCATCACGGGGCGCTTGGCAGGGTCGACCACCTCAAAGCGGACCTTGGCCGTCTTCGGCAAAAGCGCACCGCGCCAGCGCCGCGGCCGGAACGCCGCCATCGCCGTCAGGGCCAAAACATCCGAACCGATTGGCAAAATCGGACCGTGAGCCGAGTAGTTGTACGCCGTTGAGCCCGCAGGCGTCGAGACAAGCGCCCCGTCACACACCAGTTCTTTCATGCGCAGTTTGTCGTCCACATAAATCCGAAGTTTGGCCGCTTGCGGACCTGCACGCAGCAGGGATACCTCGTTGATTGCCAATGCCTCGTGGACCGTGCCGTCAACGGTTTTTGCAATCATCGACAGCGGGTTGATGACCTCTTCTTCGGCCGCAGCAAGGCGAAACGGCAAATCATCCGCGTGATATTCGTTCATCAAAAAGCCAACAGTGCCGCGGTTCATGCCGTAAACGGGCGTATCGAGGTGCTGGGTCGCGTGCAAAGTTTGCAGCATAAAACCGTCGCCGCCCAAGGCCACAATCACTTCGGCCTGTCCCAGATCCGCATTGCCATACCGCGCGCTTAACACCTCCAACGCGCTCTGCGCGGTCTGCGTATCGCTTGCCGCAAAGGCGATTTTGGGAAGCTGCCCCATGGGAGTTTTCCTTTAGGTTCATGCACGTTGCGTAAAGACATCGCCTGTGCCGATGTGAAACGCAAGCCGCCTATGGCGACCTTTCGTCACCGCTTTCATTACCATTATGACGGAAACGGGCCTTTTTCCGATAGGAAACATACGCTAACTTAGCGCCAAACCGCCCGCGCGCGGTGCTTAACCCAAAAGGATGCTGCCATGAACGCCCCACACCGTGATGATGGATTTTTCACAGAAACCCTCGAGACACGCGATCCGGCTCTCTATGCTGCGATGCAGGCCGAGCTTGGCCGCCAGCGCAACGAGATCGAGCTGATCGCCTCTGAAAACATCGTGTCTGCAGCGGTGATGGAAGCTCAAGGCGGCGTGATGACCAACAAATACGCCGAAGGCTATTCAGGCCGCCGCTACTACGGTGGGTGCCAGCACGTGGACGTGGCAGAAAACTTGGCAATTGAGCGCGCCAAAGAGCTGTTCGGCTGCGGATTTGCAAACGTCCAGCCCAACTCAGGCTCACAGGCGAACCAAGGTGTGTTTCAGGCGTTGCTTGCACCGGGTGCGACTATTTTAGGGATGTCGCTGGACGCTGGTGGTCACTTGACCCACGGCGCGCGCCCGAACCAATCAGGCAAGTGGTTCAACGCCGTTCAGTACGGTGTGCGCAAAGAAGACAATCTGCTGGACTACGATGAAGTCCAGCGCCTTGCGACCGAGCATAACCCCGACATGATCATCGCTGGTGGCTCTGCCATTCCACGGGTCATTGATTTTGCCCGCATGCGTGAAATCGCGGACAGCGTCGGCGCGTATCTGTTGGTGGACATGGCGCACTTTGCAGGACTGGTTGCGACGGGTCTGTACCCCTCGCCGTTCCCACACGCGCACGCCGCCACAACGACCACACACAAAACATTGCGCGGCCCACGCGGCGGCATGATCCTGACCAACGACGAGGCTTTGGCCAAAAAGTTCAACTCTGCGATCTTTCCCGGCATCCAAGGCGGCCCACTGATGCACGTCATCGCTGGTAAAGCCGTGGCATTTGGCGAGGCCCTGCGCCCCGAATTCCAAAGCTACCAATCCCAAGTGATCAAGAACGCCCAAGCGTTGGCAGATCAACTCATCAAAGGTGGGTTGGACATTATCACCGGTGGCACCGACACGCACCTGATGCTGGTCGACCTGCGTCCCAAAGGCGTTAAAGGCAACACCACAGAAGAGGCACTTGAGCGCGCTCATATCACCTGCAACAAAAATGGCATTCCGTTTGACCCAGAAAAGCCGATGGTCACATCCGGTCTGCGTTTGGGCACACCTGCGGGCACAACGCGCGGCTTTACCGAAATTGAATTCCGCCAAGTGGGTGACCTGATTGTTGAGGTCGTGAACGGTCTAGCAGCAAACGGACCAGACGGAAACGGGGGCGTGGAAAAAGCAGTTGCGGCAAAAGTCGAAGCACTTTGCGCACAGTTCCCGATTTACCCGAACCTGTGATCAAAGCCTGTGGCGCGGAGCCAATCTAAACATTGCCGCGCCACACCAGCAGCCCCACAAAGGCAGCACCGGTGATCAAAAGCGCAAACGTTACGCGCCCCAAAATAACAAGAACAAAACCCATGCGCCGGTCGCGTGGGTTTATTTCGCTTAGATAAAAACACACCTCGGAATGCGCGCGCAGCACTGCCGCGGGATCGATTTTTTTTGCCAGTTGCGGGTGCTCTGCCACCGTCGCCGCGTGAGCCAGCAACCGCCCTTTTGCGCGGACCCGCCGGGGAAGCACCGCCCCGCTGCGTCCAAGCTGATCGCCTAGAGTTTTGCCGCGCACAGACAGTTTCTCGCGCAGCAAGGATGCGACTTCGTCTGCTTTGTGCTGGATATCTTGGGGGGTCATGGGGTATCCGAATACTATGTTACACCACCTCGTATACGGCGACGAAACCGCCCTTCCAACGCTTTTCATCGGGCACGGCTTGTTCGGCTCTGCGCGCAACTGGAACGTCATTGCCAAGCGTCTGTCAGACAGCCGCCGCGTTGTTGTGATTGATCAGCGCAACCACGGTGAAAGTGCGCACACAGCAACACACAGCTATCCGGAAATGGCCGCTGATTTGGCTGAAGTGATTACCGAGTTTGGTGGCAAGGGCGACGTGGTCGGCCACTCCATGGGCGGAAAGGCTGCGATGGTTATGGCCTTGCAGTATCCTGCCCTAGTGAACCGCCTTTTGGTCGCCGACATCGCGCCCGTGACATACACGCACACGCAGATGGATGTGCTGAACGCCGCACGGGCCACAGACTTGAACGTGGATAGCCGCTCGGCGCTAAATATTCCGATCGACGACAAAGCCGTTGCCGCATTTCTTGCGCAAAGCGTTGATGTAAAGGCGCAAAAATGGCTGCTGAACCTTGATACGCTGGCGGTTGAGATGGACAAGATCATCGGGTTTCCGCAAACAGAAGGGACGTTCACCGGACCCACATTGTTCTTAAGCGGCGCCAATAGTGACTATGTCACGCCAGCCCATCGCCCCGCCATCAAAGAGCTTTTTTCAGACGCAAAATTCGCCAAACTACCGGATGCAGGGCATTGGCTACACGCCGAAAAGCCGCGCGAGTTTGAGGCAACCGTCCGCTATTTCATGGACTGACAGGATGGATATCGCGCTCTAACGCTCCCTAGCCTACGTCTGTAGTTTTACGGTGCACGATCACAAGATCCATCACATTTGTCCCCGTGGGACCCGTGACCAATTGATCACCAGTGGTGCGGAAAAACGCGCCTGAGTTCGCCAAGCAGATCGCCTCTTCCGCTCCATCAGCCGCGCCAAAACTGTGACCATCCACAATCGCGCCAGCACCGGCACTTACCCCGTCCGAACCATCAGTGCCCGCGACCAGAATACTCAGGTCACTTCGTCCAGAAATGCGGCGCGCAAGTTCAAGCGCAAGGCCTTGGTTCCGCCCGCCCTCGCCTGGGTTATCGGGCAGTTGGACCGTAGGCTCGCCGCCAAAGATGTAAACCCCCGCAGGGACTGCACCGCTGTCCACGGTCGCCAGAATATCGCCTGCGACATCATTGATATCACCATAAAGCGTTTCCGCATTGTGGTGCACTTGCATCCCCAAAGTCGTGGCCTGTGCCGCAGCAGCATCCCGCGCCACTGCGTTTGACCCAACTATATGGCAGCCATAACGCAGCGTGCCGCCACCATACGCACCAATGCCTGAGCCAATCACATCAATCCCGTCACCTTGCACATCGGAAATGGCCAGCACGTCCGCCCACCGTCCGGCAAATGCCGCCAAAAGTTTACCGCCTTTGATGCGCGAATGGGCGATACGTTCTGCGTTAATTTGGCCGATGGTGCTGCCGTTTGAGAGCGCAATTTTCGTCCGCTCCATGAGGCTTTCCAAACTCATCCCGCTTGGCAACGCTTCGACCAACGCAGACGCGCCGCCGGACACCAGCATCAACAAACGGCTATCAGGGGCGCAGTCTTGGACAAAAGTCAAAGCCGCCTGCCCCGCAGCGATTGACCGCGCGCAGGGCATCGGATGCGAGGCTTCGCGTATCTCAACATGCGGCAGATTAGGTGCACCGTCCGCGTGGCCATCCTTTGTAATAATCAAAGCGGGTGTAGAGGCGCGCACATTCTCAGGCAGGCCCATATACATCGCATAGGCGGCCTTGCCCACGGCAAGAATGCGGTCTGGCGCCTGCGTAAAACGCTGCGCAAAAGCACGCGCAACCGCGGGCTCACCCTTCACTGCATCTACGCCTGCTTCAAAAAGGCGGCGCAGTGCATCGCGTGTGTTTGTGCTATCAAAACTGTTCATCTCCAAAGCTTACCGAGCGTGTAAAGCGCGCGCAATTCGCATCGCAAAATATATACTTGATGGGCGTGACCTTCGCCAGAAACGCGGCCCCGACGTACAAAGATGTGTTGACCTTTCGCCCCACAGCACCAAACCGTACCGCAGGCCCCCGATTTGAGATGACGCCCATCCTTAGCACACAAAATGCCACGCCCATTTCGCCGCTTTGTTTTGGCTGCATGCAGTTTGGTGGCACCGCCGATGAAGCCAACAGACGAGCGTTATGCAGCCCGCTACAGTCAGGAATGGATGTATCAAACCGCTGCTGATCTTGCGGCCCTTGCAGAAGAAATGGGGCATGCCCAGCCAGTCTGGCCGTGGCATGGGGCGCACATCACCGCGGCGTCACAGCACCCATCATCAGCGCCCGAAACGCCGAACAAATCGCACCTTCGCTTGCCGCCCTTGAGATTTCTCTAAGCGGCGAAGACTACGTACGCATTGCCGCCCTGTCGCCCACACCAGCGCCAGCGACCGACAGGCTTGAAGAAGCTTAGACTGGCTTCTCAACAGCTACTGCACGCGCTAAACTGCTGATGCAAAACGCAGACACTAGGCAAATCAAACAGTGGACAAAACCGCAGATTATTTCACTAAAATCGTAGCTAAGCGGGCAATTGGGCTGAGCGACTCTCGAAATATTATCGCAATTTCTGGCCCTCCTGCTTCGGGAAAATCGACCGTTGCGGAGGCTCTGGTTGCATCGCTGACCACCATGGGAAAAACGGCGACTTTGGTGCCGATGGATGGTTTTCATTTGGATAACCCGGTACTTGAAAAGGCGGGTACTTTGGCGCGCAAAGGGGCCCCTGAGACGTTCGATGCGGATGGCTTTGTGCATCTCATTTCGCAGATCGCAAACCGCACAGAAACAGTTTACGCGCCAGTTTTTGATCGGTCCCGCGATATCGCCGTTGCGGGTGCTCAACTGATCCCGAAGCATGCCGAGTTTGTGATTGTTGAGGGCAATTATCTGATGCTGAACGCAGCACCTTGGGACCAATTGCGGCAGTTCTGGACTCTAAGCGTAACGATTTCAGCCCCGATGGACGTACTTGAAAAGCGGCTGATGGAGCGGTGGGCGAATTATGACATCGCCCCCGATGAGGCCCGCGCCAAAGTGCAGGACAACGACATGAGGAACGCCAAAATGGTTATGCAAAATAGTGCGCCAAGCGATCTGATACTGGGCTGACACGCTGATACGGCGCGCGCTTGCGCAGGATTAGGGCTTAATTTCGCAAAAACTTGTCAAAACACTCGATTATTTTGACCGTATACAACGGCATACTGTCGACGCGCGCTGATTCATCCGCTAAGGAAATGACAAATCACACTCGCGAGGTTTCTCATGTCAGACATTATCTACACAACAGTGGACGAAGCGCCCGAACTTGCGTCCGCATCTTTCCTGCCGATCATCCAGAAATTTGCAAAGGCCGCAGGCGTATCTGTCGGCACAAAGGATATCAGCCTCGCAGGTCGTATTTTGGCAACGTTCCCAGAGCACCTCAGCGAAGAGCAACGCCAGTCAGACGATTTGGCTGAACTTGGCCGTTTGGTAAAAACCCCCGATGCCAACGTAATCAAGCTGCCAAACATCTCGGCATCCGTGCCGCAACTGGTCGCGGCGGTGAAAGAGTTGCAATCCCAGGGCTATGCCCTGCCCGATTATCCAGAAACACCAAGCACGCCCGAAGAAATTGCGGTTCGCGCAAAATATGACGGTATCAAAGGGTCTGCGGTGAACCCCGTTTTGCGCGAAGGCAACTCAGATCGTCGTGCGGCCAAAGCGGTTAAAGCATTCGCCCAAAACAACCCCCACCGGATGGGCGAGTGGACCGCAGACAGCAAAACGCGCGTCGCTGCGATGAGCGGTGGTGACTTCTTCTCAAACGAAGTTTCAACAACCCTAAGCGCTGATGCGGATGTGAAGATTGTGCTTGAGACTGCGTCTGGTGAAACGGTCCTGAAAGACGGCCTGTCCTTTCCTAAAGGCACCGTGGTTGATGCAACCTTCATGAGTGCGCGCGCGCTTGATGCGTTTCTTGCGGATGAGATCGCAAAGACAAAAGCCGAAGGCACATTGTTCTCGTTGCACATGAAAGCAACGATGATGAAGGTGTCTGACCCGATCATCTTTGGTCACGCGGTGAAGGCGTTCTTGGCGCCCGTTTTTGAAAAGCACGGGTCCGCAATGGCCGAGCTTGGCGTGAACCCAAACTCTGGCTTGGGTGACTTGTTGGCCTGCGTCAAAGACCAGCCGGCCATTATGGCTGACATTGATGCGTGCATGGCTGACCGTCCCCCAATGTATATGGTCGATTCCGATAAAGGCATCACGAACTTGCACGTGCCTTCTGATGTCATCATCGATGCATCCATGCCCGCCTTGATCCGCGCTGGCGGCAAAGGCTGGGGTCCTGATGGCGCTGAAAGCGACGCAAACTGCGTGATCCCCGATAACTCGTATGCGCCAGTTTACGACGAAACGATCAAGTTCTTTAAGGCCAACGGCAAGCTGAACCCAGCTACGGCTGGCACAGTGCAAAACATTGGCCTAATGGCTCAAAAAGCCGAGGAATACGGCTCACACCCCACCACTTTTGAAATTCCTGAAGCGGGCACGGTAAAAATGGTACTGGCCGACGGCACTGTGCTGCACAGCCACGCGGTTGAAGCGGGTGACATCTGGCGTTCTGCATCTGCGCGCCAAGCGCCAATCGAGGATTGGGTGAACCTGGCCATCGACCGTCAAAAGGCCGAAGGCTGTGAGGCGATTTTCTGGTTGGACGAAAGCCGCGCACACGACGCTGAGCTGATCGCTTATGTGAAACTAATCCTTGAGGCCCGCGGCCTCAGCGACATGTTCAAAATCATGGCACCACGCGAAGCAACACGCGCATCGCTCGAAACCATCACCGCAGGCCGTAACAGCATCGCCATCACCGGCAACGTGCTGCGCGACTACCTGACGGACTTGTTCCCGATCCTTGAATTAGCAACCTCTGCCAAAATGCTGTCGATCGTGAAACTGATGAACGGTGGCGGCCTGTTTGAAACCGGTGCGGGCGGCTCTGCTCCCAAGCACGTTCAACAGCTGATGGAGCAAAACCATCTACGTTGGGATAGCCTTGGGGAATTCTGCGCATTGGGTGAAAGCCTGCAGTTCCTTGCGGATGCAAAGGGCAACGAAAAGGCCCGCGTTTTGGGTCAAGCCGTTGATGCAGCGACCCAAGGCATCTTGGATAACGACCGCTCACCTTCGCGCAAAGTAGGCGAGCCGGATAACCGCGATAGCCATTACTGGTTTGCCCGTTACTGGGCCGAAGCACTGGCAGCACAAGACGCAGACGCGGATCTTGCAGCACATTTTGCACCAATTGCAGAAGCCCTGCGTGAGAACGAAGCACAGATCGTTGCAGAAATCGCAGCAGCCCAAGGAAGCCCTGCGGACCTTGGTGGTTACTTCCACACGGACCCTGCAAAAACAGCAACTGTCATGCGCGCTTCAGCGGCCCTGAACAGCATCATCGGCTAATAAGGCAAATTAAGTATGCAGAACCGCGCGCTCCGCATTGGGGCGCGCGGTTTTTTTACGCCTATCCAGCATGTATCCCACCCTCAACTTTCCGTGCAGACCACTGTATTCGTACCTGCGACACTTACGTCAGTACGTAAAGTTTTAATTTGACATCACTCCGCTCAAACCTCTATCGGGCCAAAACGCGATAGGAGAAATGTCATGCGCAGTATCGGTCTAAAGGCTGAAATTGAGGCCGTGTTCGTTGTTACCCTTGCCTATGTCACATTGTTTGCTGTAACCTTTTTGTTCGTTATGCCCGTCCAAGGTGCGTATTTTCATTGGTTGCCAATGAACATCAGCCTTTTGTTTTTGCCCCATGGCGTCCGGCTGTTGTCCATCTATCTTTTCGGATGGAAGGCGTTGTTCTACCTGCTGCCTGGCCACATAATTACGTGGGCATATCAATCGTTTGTGCTGGGAAGTGAGCAGGATATTTTCTCTTCTATTGTCTCAATTACGGCTAGCTTTTTCGCCGTTTGTCTGGTGTTCCGCTCATGGACACGTCACAGCGAGAGTGAGCTGCGTTCTCATTGGCAACTGATTTTGATTGCCGGCGCACTTGCGTCAATTGGTAACGGGTTGGGGCACGCCTTCATCTATGGCGGCCAGCTTGATGTGGCATGGCTGACCTTGGCGGGGGGCTATCTTGTTGGGGATGTCACGGGGCTATTTATCTTGCTCATGGCCCTGATTTTCGTCTCGCGGTGGTACCGTATATGGTCAACTAAAGTTTGACGGTGTGAAAACCGAATCTTGCGTGTGTAAAAAACAGTGTCATAGTTCTCCGCACTCACAGACCAGAATACTTGCAAAAAAGTCTGGCGCTTAACAACGGGAACAAAGACATGAAAAAAACACTACTTGCGACAGCATTTGTAGGACTTGGCCTGCCTACGGCCGCTATGGCCGATTGCGGCGAAGTCTCCATTGCTGAAATGAACTGGGCCTCTGGCCAGAT